>NZ_JBLZRT010000032.1:0-83210 GCF_048564745.1 Microcystis sp. | reverse complement strand
ATCATACTAAATCCGTTGAGTATAGGCTACATATCAGGAGAGGCACTCCTGCGAGTGAAGTGACTCTCAAATTATTACAGATGCGTCAGCGGCTGCGTGTAAGCATCCCACCGAAAAACTAATGCGCGGGGGGTTTGGGGGGTTCTACCCCCCAAAAGCTTGGATTGAATGATCAAGTGGGAAGTAATGCTAAATCCGTTGAGTATAGGCTACATATCAGGACAGGCAAAAGGCAAGAGGCAAAAGAGGGAATAGATAATCAGTTTTTAATAACCGGATTGAGTATGAAAACTGACATCTGATCACTGATAACTGAATCACTGATAACTGATTAGGTGCAAGGAAGAGAACGCAGGTACTCACTGAGGTGGGAACGTAAACCGATGCCATGGAAAAGCGGGCCACGACTGCCTAATTCGACAATACTGACAGCGGCCACGGGCATTTCAAATCGATCGCGATAACGGCCCACATCAATGCCCATCAGACTACAGAGCATGATCCGGATGGTGGCCTTGTGGGAAACGATCAAGATATTGCCATCACTGTGGGTGTGTTCGATTTCTTCCAAAACGGCTGCGGAACGACGGGCGATATCGATGCCCCTTTCCCCGTTGGGGGGAGCATTCCAAGCGGGATCCGTCAACCAACGCACATAGAGATCATGATATTGACGATCGATATCGTTAGGGTGCATACCTTCCCAAAGACCATAACCGATCTCTTGTAATCCCTGCCGGATTTCTAATTTTAGTCCCACCGCTTCACAGAGGGGTTTAGCGGTTTGAATAGCTCTTTGGAGGGGACTGACATAGGCCGCACGCCAAGGTAAAGAACGATAGACATCGGCGAATTCCTCGGCCATTTCGATGCCTTCGGCAGTCAAACCGGGATCATTTTCTGGAGTACCACAGTATCCTCCCGTTTTGCTATAGGCCGTTTGTCCGTGTCGTAGAAAATATAACATCAAGCACATAGTTTTTCAGGAGACCAAATTCGGGGCTTCCCTGGTTGCTGTTGACTGGTTAGGTTCCCGCTCGCCAGCGTAGGTCATTGCGGAGGTGAGAGCGATCACCCATAACTTGAAAGAGGGGACCGTGTTCGGCTAATTCGACGATCGTCACCGAGGCCACGGGCATGGCAATTCGATCGCGATAACGGCCGATATCAATGCCTAAAAGAGAACATAACACGATTCGGATCGTTGCTTTATGGGAAACGATCAAAATATGGCCATCATCGTGATTATGGTCGATTTCCTCTAATACCTCCGAACTGCGACGAGCGATATCGATGCCTTTTTCGCCTCCTGTGGGAGAATTCCAGCCCGGATCTGCTAACCAGCGCACATAATCATCATGAAACTCCCGATTAACCTCGGCTGCGGTTTTTCCCTCCCATTGGCCGTAGGCAATCTCTTTTAATCCTTCCCGTTTGTGGATGGGAATACCTAAGAGTTCGCTTAAAGGGGTGGCTGTGGCCATGGTGCGTTTGAGGGGACTAGAATAGATGCCTGTCCAAGGCACATCTCGATAGGCAAGGGCGAAATCCTTGGCCATTTCATAGCCGGCTGGGGTTAGTTCCAAGTCTAATCGACCGCAAAAACTACCCGTTTGACTGGCTGTGGTTTCGCCATGACGCAAAAAGTAAAGTTTTAGACTCATCTTTTGGGTGCATCTCAATATTTGTGACTCTCTCCCACTTATAGTGATAAGCAGAAGTTATTAAAAGAGGGCGAAGGCAATTCGCCGCTACAATCATCCTTTTTACCTTTTGTTTCCCAGTAATTCTCTAAATTACCACTATATTTGGGGTTTACTAAAAAAGTTTTTCCAGGGGGCAGAGTGTGGGAAGCAGGGAGCCAAAACGAAAACTTTCTATCTCAGTCGGACAGCAAGCTAACTCAGCAATTGAAGCGAAATTCTGTCACTCTCTAGGATGCCATTCCGGGTTAATCTGGGTTTTGTGACAATTTATGGCTAAATTTTAAGAGGCAGTATGGAACGCACTTTCTTAATGATTAAACCCGACGGTGTGCAGCGCAATCTGGTGGGGGAAATTATTCAACGCTTTGAAGCTAAAGGTTTTACGCTGGTTGGGTTGAAAATGATGCAGGTTTCTAGCGAATTAGCGGAAAAACACTACGCTGTTCATAAAGAAAGACCCTTTTTCCGTTCTTTGGTCGATTTTATTACCTCCTCCCCCGTGGTGGCCATGGTTTGGCAAGGAGAAGGAGTAATTGCCTCCGCTAGAAAAATTATTGGCGCCACTAATCCCCTCAATGCTGAACCTGGTACGATTCGCGGTGATTTTGGCATTAGTGTCGGACGCAATCTTATCCATGGTTCCGATGGTCCAGATACCGCCAAAGATGAAGTTAGTCTCTGGTTTAGCGATGCAGAATTGGCTAATTGGACTCCCGCCATCACTCCCTGGGTGGTAGAGTAATTCCCTTTGAAGTAGTCAGGAGTCGGTCGTCAGTGTTCAGGGGTCAGGAGACAGGAGATTGTTTTACTTCCTTCTCCCCTCTCCCTTCTCCCCTCTCTGCAATAACTACCCCTGCATACTTTGTGCTTTTTGTCAAAAAAACTTTTTTTTTGCAATAAAACTACACAAAAAAAAGATCATCGTTGTGGGTGAAATTGACTGATTTACCTGTCTTAATTGGGATCACCCTCTAGGTGTGGCAAGGGTTTCAACCCTTGCTGACCAAAAAAGCACAAAATAACCCATTATGAAATTCAGTAAAATCGCTGTAACCATTGTAACATCGTTGTTAAATAAAAATCTTTCTCAATTAATTCTTAAGAATTTGTAAATATTGCGGAATGTTAATTTAAATATTCTCAAGTTTTTGGAGTCAATAAATAACTTTTGCTTATCTTTGTCTAACATTGAGTTAGGAGATAGGAGTCAGGAGTCAGGAGATTATTTTTATTTATTCTTCCCACACCCCACACCCCACACCCCACACCCCACACCCACTACCCCAATGCCCAATCAAGGCTGGATTTATCGAGATAAAATTAGCAAAAATCAGGCAGGATTAAGCCTATTAGCCTACTATGCGGGCAAATATCCCCATTCTAGCCGAGAAGAATGGCTCGATCGCATTTTATCAGCAGCAATTCTAGTCAACGGTCGTCCCGCTTGCCCCGATAAAGTCTTGGAAATCGGGCAGCAATTGACCTATCAGCGCCCGCCGTGGACAGAACCGGATGTACCGCTTTTTTTTGAGGTACTCTACGAGGATGCCGAGGTGTTAGTGGTGGCGAAACCTTCGGGATTACCAGTGTTAGCGGGGGGTGGATTTCTCGAACATACTCTTATCCATTTGGTACATCAGCATTATGGCGATGTCACTCCCTATCCAATTCATCGTCTTGGTCGCGGCACTTCCGGTATAGTCTTAATGGCGAAATCAAAGCCAGCTAGAGCTAAATTGAGTCAACAGATGCGAGAGGGGAAAATTACCAAAATATATCGAGCTTTAGTGGGTCGGGGCGACATACCAGATAATTTTACTATTAATCAAGCGATCGGGAAAATCGCCCATCCCATTTTAGGCTATGTTTACGGTGCGCTCACAGATGGGTTATCGGCCCGCAGTGATGGTCGAGTCTTAAAAAAACATCCCGATAGTACCCTATTAGAAGTACAAATTTTTACGGGCAGACCCCATCAAATTCGCATTCATCTGGCCTTTTTTGGCTATCCTTTAATCGGTGATCCCTTGTATGGTCTGGGGGGATTACCGCGACCGGATGCGGTCCCGGGAGATTGTGGTTATTATCTCCATGCCAATCAAATCGTTTTTAATCATCCCAGTACAGGGGAAAGAATCTCTATTTGTTGTCCAGCGCCGCCGGAATTAGTTATCAGTTATCAGTTATCAGTTATCAGTTCACTGAGAAAACTCCCCACACCCCACACCCCACACCCCACACCCCACACCCCACACCCTACACCCTACACCCCACACCCCACACCCTGCCCCCAGGAAAAACTTTTTGCCGCAGACCCTATTTAAAACCCCCCAAGCCGGATGACAAGCGATCACTAAAAGACCACTTCGGTAATCACACCCTCAATCGCTCCGAACCGAGAGCGAGAACCTAAGACAATTCGATACAATATTGTCAACAAGCATTAAGCGATTTAAACTATCGATCGAAGGTAAAAGTCCCGAAGTTATCGAAATCTAGGGGGAGACAAAAACAAGCATGGGTAGAGTAGTAGGCATTGATCTAGGGACAACTAACTCCGTCGTCGCCGTGATGGAAGGCGGAAAGCCAGTGGTCATCGCCAACTCGGAGGGCATGAGAACCACTCCTTCTGTGGTCGGTTTTAATAAAGATGGCGAGTTAGTCGTCGGTCAAATGGCCCGGCGACAGGGGGTACTTAATCCCCAAAACACCTACTATGCAATCAAACGCTACATAGGTCGTCGCTACTCGGAATTAAACCCCGAATCGAAGCGCGTCCCCTACACCATCCGCCGGGATGAGATGGGCAATATCAAAATTAAATGCCCCCGTCTGCAAAAAGAATTCGCCCCCGAAGAAATTTCCGCCCTAGTTTTACGGCGATTGGCCGAAGAAGCCAGCCGTTATCTAGGGGAAGAAGTCACCGGGGCCGTCATCACCGTCCCCGCCTATTTTAATGACTCCCAACGTCAAGCCACCCGGGATGCGGGCCGAATTGCGGGGTTAGAAGTGATGAGGATTCTCAACGAACCCACCGCCGCTGCCCTTGCCTACGGTCTCGATGAACAGGAAAGCAAGAAAATCCTCGTTTTTGACCTGGGGGGCGGTACTTTTGATGTTTCTATCCTGGAAGTGGGTGACGGCGTTTTTGAGGTGAAAGCCACCAGTGGCGACACCCAATTAGGCGGTAATGATTTCGATAAAAGAATCGTCGATTGGTTAGCCAATCAATTTTTGGAACAGGAAGGCGTGGAGCTGCGCCAAGACCGGCAAGCACTACAAAGACTCACAGAAGCGGCAGAAAAAGCCAAAATTGAACTATCTGGGGTCAGCGTCACCGATATTAATCTACCCTTTATCATCGCCACGGAAGACGGCCCCAAACACATCGAAACTCGTCTGAGTCGGGCCCAATTTGAGGAATTATGCGGCGATTTAATCAGTCGTCTCCGTCGTCCTCTCAAACGCGCCCTTTCTGATGCCGGTTTGTCCCCCGTCCAATTAGACGAAGTGGTACTGGTGGGCGGTGGCACGCGGATGCCGGTGGTTAAGGATTTAGTGCGGAGTTTTATCGATAGGGAACCCAATCAAAATGTTAACCCTGATGAGGTTGTAGCGGTCGGGGCGGCTATTCAAGCGGGAATTTTGGGCGGCGAGGTAAAAGACGTGCTGCTCCTCGATGTAACCCCTTTATCCTTGGGTTTAGAAACCATCGGCGGTGTGATGAAAAAGTTAATCCCCCGCAATACCACTATTCCCGTCCGCAGATCTGACCTTTTTTCCACTTCCGAAAATAATCAAACTGTGGTGGAAATCCACGTTTTGCAGGGGGAAAGGGAAATGGCCAGCGATAATAAATCCCTGGGACGTTTTAAATTAACTGGTATCCCCCCCGCGCCCCGGGGTATTCCGCAAGTGCAGGTGTCCCTCGATATCGATGCTAACGGGATTCTACAAGTCACCGCTAGGGATAAAATGACCGGACGGGAGCAAAGTGTCACCATTCAAGGCGCTTCTACCCTCAGCGAAGGGGAAATTAACCGCATGATCGGTGATGCTGCCCGATTTGCGGAAGAAGATCGTACCCGTCGCGAAAAGGTCGATAAACGCAATCGCGCCCGCTCTCTGGTGGATCAAGCTCAACGACGCTTAAAAGATGTTACTCTCGATTTTGGTAATGAGTTCACCCGTTCCTATCGTCGTCAAATTGAGTCTTTGAGTACGGAAATTATCGACGCTTTGGAGAAAAATGATGACCGTCGCATCGATCGCGCCCAGGCGGACCTACAGGATGTTATCTATGAATTAAATCGCGAGGTACGCCTACAATACGACGAGGAAGACGAGGGCTTTTTTAGTGCTATTCGCAAGACTTTTACCGGGGATAAGGAAGATGATCTTCCCTCCGAACCGCGTCGCGATCGTTATCGTCAGGATTATCGTCCCACTACACCGGGTTATCAGAGTGATTATCGACCGAATTATTCAGCTAATCAAGATAGTTATCGCCCCCGCAATCAGGACAATTACTACAATAGCCGCGATAGCGATTGGCAAAGTCCCCCCCCTTCGGAGGAAAAAAGTTATAACAATAGTAAAAGTAACCGCAGCAGCGGCAATCGTTCCCGCAATATTCCCCCCCAAAATAACTGGGATGATGACGATGATGATTGGTTTTAATCAGTAAACAGTGATCAGTAATCAGTGAAAAGACAGTGGGAAACTACTATTTAATACTGCTCGCTTAATACATACTGCTCACTTAAAACTCAAATCTGATAACTGATAACCGATAACTGATAACTGATAACTGAATATATGCCACAATTAGTTAATTATTATGATGTTTTAGGAGTATCTCGCACGGCTACTGGTGACGAGATAAAAAAGGCTTTTCGACGACTGGCGCGTCAATATCATCCCGATGTTAATCCGGGGGATAAATCGGCAGAAGAAAAGTTTAAAGATATTAATGAAGCTTATGATGTTCTCTCCGATGAAGAAAAACGGGTTGAGTATAATCGTTCCTTGACGGGGATTAAGCGCCGTGGGATACGTCCGGGGGAAAAAGCCAATAGTAACGGTAATGGAAAAATCCCCCGTACAGAACAGGATCTATGGAAGTTTAAAGATTTTAATAACCTTAATACTAAGCGTGCTAAAATTGCCTCCTCTCCCCGTTTAACTCGTCGAGATGTGGAAGCAAAATTAACTTTACCTTTAGAGAAAGCCTATCAAGGTGGCAGACAAAGAATTCGTCTGGAAGATGGTAGATCAATAGAGGTTGATATGCCGGCAGCCATGATCGATGGGCAGAAAATTCGTCTCAAAGGTCAGGGTATTGAAGGGGGTGATTTATATTTAAAAATAACTATCGCTAGGCATCCTTTTTTTAGGATTCAAGGTTCTGATCTTGTCTGTCAAGTACCGATTACTCCCAGCGAGGCAATTGTGGGCGGTTTTGTGGAAATTCCTACCATTGACGGTTTAGTTAAAATGATGATTCCTAAGGGGTTAAAAAGTGGTCAAAGATTACGTTTGGCTAACAAAGGTTATCCCACTTCCCAAGGAGAAAGGGGCGATCAATTAGTGGAAATTCTCTTAGTTAATCCTCCCAATCCTAGCCCTGAAGAATTAGAACTTTATCAAAAAATACGGGCGATCGAAACTTTTAATCCTCGTCAAGGTTTATAAAGATTATGCTAGGTGGGTTACGGCAAATTTGAAATTTTTTGTCAAAAACATAACTTGTTCTTGCCTAACCCACCCTACACCTAACCCTTAATTCCTGTCTTTTTATGATAAATATAATTGATACAATTAAACCATTTTATCCCCTAGCTTTCAAGGCTATTCGGGGCAATTTAGAGGGAACACAAAAACAATTATTAAATACTCTGCAAAAAATCGATCAATCGCGGGGGGGATTTTGGGGACAATGGCTAATCTCACAATTATCAGAATCCCTCAGTTTTAGCGATTCTCGCCTATCGCAAAGTCTCTGGGGGTTAAATTTCTCCAATCCCGTCGGATTGGCGGCAGGATTCGATAAAGACGGTTTAGGGGCAGGACTTTGGCATAATTTCGGCTTTGGTTTTGCCGAGGTGGGTGCTGTCACCCTAGAAGGGCAACCGGGCAACCCAAAACCGAGATTATTCCGTTTACCGGAAGATTTGGCGGGATTAAACCGTATGGGGGCAAATAACCTCGGTGCGCCGGTTCTAGCGGCAACTCTCCAGCAATCTTGGCAACGACAACCCCGACAGATTCCCATCGGCATTAACCTCTGTAAATCGAAAAATACGCCCCTAGAAAAGGCTCCGGAGGACTATTTAGGCAGTTTTCGCTATTTATTCCCCCATGCTGATTATTTTGTCGTTAATGTTAGTTCTCCCAATACTCCCGGTTTGCGTTCCCTGCAAAGTGGGGAACAACTCGATAAAATCCTCGACATTTTACAAAGAGAAAATCAAGGCAGAAAACCCCTATTAGTGAAAATTTCTCCCGATTTAGAATGGGAAGATATCAGAACAATTATCGAGTTAGCTTTCTCCTATCAATTAGCCGGAATTGTCGCTACTAATACCACCACTAAACGCACGGGATTAAAAACCACAATTCTGCCTGAAACTGGTAAACCAATCACTGAAGAAGCAGGGGGAATTAGTGGGCAACCTTTGCGGGAACGTTCCACGGAAGTGATCCGTTTTATCTATCGGCAAACCCAAGGCAATTTACCAATAATTGGAGTGGGAGGCATTTTTTCTCTCGATGATGCTTGGGAAAAAATTACCGCCGGTGCGAGTTTATTACAGATTTATACCGGTTGGTTATACCGAGGACCCTGGCTAGTATCAAATATTTTACAAGGATTAACAGAAAAATTAGAGGCTAATGGGTTGACTAATATTAATCAAGCGGTGGGTTGGCAAGCTAACCAAGAATGAGCCAATTTTCTCCGGTAATTAGCAATAATTTCGGAAAAATTAGCTAAAATTTTACCCGTTCCCTTTGGGGATAAGATAAGATAATTAGGATAACTACAATAGGACTGCTCTAGAGACTACAACCAGAGACAAATCGATCGCCAAGTATTGAACTTTTTAACCAAACCATAATTTTATGTCAAAAAAATCATTTTTACCCGGTTGTTTAGTCGTCCTAGGACTAACAGCAGTAACCGCAGGAGGTGTCTATCTTTATCTACGAGGACAACTACCTTGGCAAAGATTCACCCCCTTGCAATCGGCAAAAGTTATCCCAGAAACTGCCTTTGCTAGTAGTTTTGTCTCCACGGATGCAAAAGCTTGGTCAGTGTTAGCTAAATATGGTACACCAGAATCACGAACTGCGGTTAGTCAAGGACTAGAAGAGTTACAAAAAAATATCTTCACCGATAAGATTGATTATCAACGGGATATCGAACCTTGGATCGGTAGTATTAGCTTTGCTTTCCTTCCCGCAGCTACCCCCGGACAATCGGAATTATTAACGGTTATCGGCATCAAAGATAAAATTAAAGCGTCGGAATTCCAGAAAAAACTAGGACAAGAAGTTAATCGCAAAACTAGCACCAGTGACTACAAAGGTATTACAATTACTGCTATAGATTGGCAGGATAACACCACTATTTATACTGCTGTTACTGGCGATTTTTTGTTGATATCCTACGATAAAAAGGTGTTAGAAGCGGCGATCAATACCTACCAAGGACAGCCATCTTTTAGCAGTAAACCAGAAGTGAGAAAACTGCTTTCCCAATCCCTCAACCTACCCAATACCCTAGCGACAATTTATATCGATGATTATGCCGCAATCTTGGGACCAGATGCCAATTTATCTCCCCAAAGTCGGCAAGAATTAGCAAAAATTCAGGATATTGTCGCAGGAGTGGGTGTCACCGATACGGGATTACAGTTACAAATGGTGGCTAAACTTGCCCCTGAAACTATTTCTACCCTACCTTCCCCTAGCAAAAATAAAGTTTTAAATTATTTACCCGGAGATACCATCGCACTTTGGAGTGGTAATAATCTTAAACAGGGATGGGAAGAAGCAGAAAAACAGTCCCAAACTAACCCAGAATTACAAGTTTTTCTGCGTCAGATCCGTGAGAATTTTCAGATGGCAACCCTTGACGCGGATAAAGAAGTTTTTAACTGGATGGATCGAGAATTTGCCTTCGGAATTATCCCCAACCAGCAAGCAGTGGGAGGGTTAGGTTTTGGGGGAATGATGATCTGGCAAACCGGCGATCATAAAGCGGCAAAAACTACCCTCGATAAGTTAAATGAATTGGTGAAAACTGTTCCCTTTATCACCATAAAAAACAGTCAAATTTCTGGCCAAGATGTGACTGAATGGAAAGCGGAAGAACAAGCTATTTTAACCTATGCTTGGCCTAATAATGATACCCTAAAAATGACCGTCGGAATTCCCTATCAACCCCAACCGAATCAACCGATTAGCAAAAGTGAGAATTTCCAAGCATCGATCGCAAATTTGCCTAAAAATAATCTCGGTTATTTCTTCATCGATGTGGAGCAAATTATCGCTAAAGCAGGGGGAATTAATAATCTTCCTGCCGGGGAATTAACCCCGGAAACAAAGGCCTTTTTAGAATCGGTACGCGGCATCGGAATTACTGCCACTATGCCTGATAAAACCACCAGTAAAATTGATGTTTTATTTTCCCTGAAACAAACTCCCTAAAAAGTAACCAACTAAATAAAGCGATCCACAGAGAATTATCTGACTATCGACAGATTCTTGGATGGCTTTTTTTAGTCCTAAAAATACATCGGAACAAGTCTCTAGGTGAGATAATTCTGGACAAATTGAAGCCGCTAATTCCGCTAAGGTTTCAGGATTAGCACTGCTATGATCAGGAACAGGAACTAAATATAAACTATCGCCTTTTCTTAATAAAGCTTGGAATATTTCCCGATGATCTTTAGTCGATAAAATACCCATCACCCAGATAATTTTTGGAGCCTTTAAACTATCTACATACTGCCTTAAACCAATAGCAGCAGCGGGATTATGAGCGCCATCTATTAAAATTTCTCGCTGACACCAATTAACGGTTTGTAAACGTCCTAACCAGCGAGTTTTTGCCATTCCTTCCTGCACGACTTCATCGCTAATTTGCCAACCTTGCTGACGTAAAATATTAACAACAGCGATCGCTATAGCCGAATTAGTTAATTGAAAATCTCCCGCTAAGGATAAAGGGTATTCTAACCCTTGATATTTGGCCCGATTATCGGCAATTTTTTCGGCAGCTTCTACCCATACCGTCGGACAATGTAACAGCTTGATTCTCTCCCTAACTACTCCCTGCGCTGATTCCGGTAATTGTCCGATAACTGCGGGACAATTCGCTTTTAATATCCCCGCTTTTTCGCCAGCAATATCGGCAACCGTCGGACCTAAATTTTGCCAATGTTCCCGACTAATAGAAGTGATGACAGTAACTAAAGGTTGAGCGCAAACATTAGTCGCATCTAATCTTCCTCCTAAACCCACTTCCATTACGGCAATATCCACCTTTTCCTGAGCAAAATACAGCCAAGCAGCGGCAGTAATTACCTCAAATTGAGTAGGACTTTCCTGCTGGGGATCGATAAGCGATTGTAGATCTTTAAGCAGGTTTTCTAAAGTCGCGGTTTCAATATTTTCGCCATTAATAGAGATTCTTTCTGTCCAATCAATTAAATGGGGAGAAATATAACGTCCGACTTTGTAACCGGCGGTGCTGAGAATAGAGGATAGATAGGCACAAACTGAACCTTTGCCATTAGTTCCCGTGACATGAATAATCGGAATTTTATCTTGGGGATTGCCTAAAATCTCCAGCAGATTTTTTATTCTTTCTAAACCGAGATTGACACCAAAACGCTGAAAAGATTGCAGTAAAGAATCGATAGTCATGGTTAGCAAACTATAAATAAAGGAATCCGGCTAGGATCGATACTCCTACCGGCACTGATGACCCTTTCTCTGGGTGATAATGTCTAAAGTTTGACTAAAATGCTCGGTTCTTTTTGGATCGGTAAAACATCAAGAGAGTCAATATTAGCGCAGTATTTTAAATCTTCTTGACAGTGGAGACGCAAGAGGCGCTGACCGTGACTACAACTGTGGAACATTCCTAAAAGATCATTTTGCCATTGACGATAAAGAGCGATCGAGGCGATAACCTCATCATTACCGATCGCCATTTGCCCCGATTGTTCTTGTAGCGCATCGGCGATCGCTCCAGCACAGGCCGTATCTTCCAAAGAATAACCCCCTTCCCAACCAGAGCCAACAATCCAGACGGTTTCGGGCTGCCTATCCAATAAGTAATTAACGGCAGCTTGCCGATTGATCATGGCCGCAGTGATCACGATCGGGGATTCTTCCACTCTTTGCAGAGCGCGGGTGCCGTTAGTGGTGCTGATAAACAGACGACGACCTTTCATTAAATCAGGGGTACAATCGAGGGGAGAATTGCCCAGATCGCAGCCTTCCACTTTCGCTCCGCCTCTTTCTCCTGCCCGGAGACGTTTTTCTGGTTGCCAGGTATCGCTCACCTGCATCAGGGTTTTCAGATCGCTGAAGGTTTGCACTGCTTCTGCACCGGCATTGAGGGCAGTGGCGATCGTGGTTGTCGCTCTTAAAACATCGATAACGACGGCGCAATCGGGTAGAGTATGGACGGGGGTAAGTTCGGGAGTATGATAAATGAAAACCTGCACGATTTATACCAAGTAAAAAGTAAAAGGGGAAATAAGCTCAACATACCGCCGCTCGGCGTTGCGCTGGCAGAAGAAAGACAAGGCCGATTTTATCACGATGGATGTCAGCTAGTTAAGCTGTTCTTAATTCAAATTGCTGGTGGAGATCAGGCAAGGGGGGGGCTAATCTAAGAATAAGCGGTTTAAATACGTCTTAGCTTAGGGACTTGCGCTTTGATAATGTACCTTTTGGGCGAACGCAGTTCGCCCCTACATTGTGGACAAAATCCGTTACTGTAGGGGCGCAAAGCTTGCGCCCTCCGATCGATTGGGATATTATTCTCACGCAAGTCCCTTATTACTTGAAATGCCCACGCGGATCACAAAATTGGCCAATTGTCAATAGGGTTTGAGATGCTCTCACCCTGTCGCTCGTCATGACTAAATGTTATAATTAACAATTATTATGCCTGCTAACTTCAAGATTCATGTCTGCTAAAGATCGTTTTCATGGTGCAGTGAGAAAAGGATTAGAAAAAGAGGGTTGGCTCATTACGGATGACCCTTTAAGGATTGAAGTGGGTGATGTAGAAATGTATGTCGATTTAGGAGCAGAGCAACTGATAGCCGCAGAAAAAGACAATGAAAAGATAGCCGTTGAAATTAAAAGTTTTATCGGTAAATCCAGCATTTCAGAATTTCATACTGCCATTGGACAATTCTTTAATTATCGTGTTGCTTTAGAAGAAAAAGAACCTAAAAGACAGTTATATTTAGCTGTTCCCTTAGATATTTATTATAGTTTTTTTGAATTGCGATTTATTCAAACTGTCGTTAAACGATTTCAAATTTACCTGATTATTTATGATCCGATTGGGGAGGTAATTGTCGAATGGAAAAATTAGAACAATATCGTCACTATGTCAAGCAAGTCATTACTGAATATTCTCAGATAGGTTCATCTAAAGATCCGATTGAACAACAATTGATTTTTGATACTGTTGGCGATCACTATCAATTGATGTATGTTGGCTGGAAAAATAGACGAAGATATCATGGTTGTGTTTTGCATCTCGATATTAAAAAGGGTAAAATCTGGATACAACATGATGGCACTGAGGTGGGAATTGCCAATGAATTAGTTAATTTAGGTGTTCCTAAAGAAGATATTGTTTTAGCCTTTCATGAACCCCTAGTCAGAGAATATACAGGGTTTGCGGTGGGTTAATCAAAGAGGGCGAATGCAATTCGCCCCTACAATAATATTATTGCGCCAATGGTAGGGGCGCACCGTGGTCAGTGAGTTTATCGAACTGCGTGCGCCCAAAATGTCCTATAGATATTTCGACAAAATTGAGATGCACCCAAATTATCCCTATTCTTCTTCCTTCCACACAAAAACCAGAAGAGCCAATTCGCCTAACCTAATCATAAGGTTAAGCGACAAACAGGATCAGCAAGAGACTTCGATTTTTTTACCTTGCTGATCTCTGTATTTCTTTGTTAACAAAACTTAACAATTATCGGCAAAATTTTGCTTGCTTTTGTCGGCAGATTTTGGGATAATATTTTTAAAAGATTTTATTCATAATGGAAATCTGTGTGTCTAAAAAAATTTTGCACAGATTCCCATTATATAAAAAGCATAGCGCAAGTCGCCGGCAAAGTCAAGTCCTTTCCCATTACTTATGGGTTGGCTGAAAAAGTAGGAGCGATCGCCGGTTAAGATACAAGGTTTTTGAGCCACCAGCTTGAAAATCTTGCAGCTGCTTGGCCAAACAGGCCGCCAAACCCCTTACCTCGTCTATATTTCACATTTATTCAGCCAACCCTACCTAAATCTCTGCTGAAGGTGGAGATCAAAGGCTGTTTTAAACTAATACTTTACTGCGATCATTAGAATTATCCCCAAAAATTGCCCCTCGTCGAATTAAATCCCGTTTTTGTTCACGGGTGATCCCCGTTGCACCGGTAAAGATAGCGTTTTTAACTTCCGCCGCACTCAGGTTAGCATCACTCAGGTCAGCCCTTCTCAGGTCAGCCCCACTCAGGTTAGCCCCACTCAGGTCAGCCCCACTCAGGTCAGCCTTACTCAGGTCAGCCTCAATCAGGATAGCCCCTCTCAGGTTAGCCCCACTCAGTTTAGCATCACTAAGGTTAGCCTCAATCAGGAAAGCCCCACTCAGGAAAGCCCGACTCAGATTAGCCCCACTCAGGTAAGCCCCACTCAGGTTAGCCCCCCACAGAATAGCCCCTCTCAGGAAAGCCCCACTCAGGTCAGCCTCTTTCTGATTAGTCCTTTCAAAAATGGGCTGGGGTAAGTTAGGTTTTTTAATAGATTCAATTAGTTTATTGTTAATTTCTTTAGATGCTTCATTTGTACTTACTGTCTTGACACTGAAGGGGTTTGCTGACGATTCTTCTGCCAGTTGCTTTGGTGATTCTGCTAAATTTTGTCCTATGATAGTAGATTTTAAATAGGTTATCTCATCTGCATTAACATCACCTGCTATGGTAAAAGCTAAACAATTATCTTCGGTAAATTGAACATTTTCAACTGTAATATCTTCCGAAATTTTGTTCAAGTCACCCGATTTGAATAGGGATTCAATTTTTTCTAAACTTTTTTGAGAACCCTTGAGAGTTAATTTGATACTACCTTGTTCTATGTCAGTTATTGTTATTTCCTGATCATCGGTTATTTTTCTTAAAAGTTCTAATAGCGTTAATATCTGTTTCTTTTTATTTTCAGAAGCAGTAAAAACCACAGCACCAGAAAATTTTCCGTCATAATTTGTGTTTTTTTGATTACATTCTGGTTGTAATTTCCATCGACTTAAAGCAGTAATCAGATTGTTACTGTCAATCTTTTCACCCATTTGCTCTGACAAGATTTTCCATAACTTATGAGCCGCATTCTTGATTGACTGTTCTTCTTGACTAATTTCTTCCGCTAGATCAGCATATTTTTTATCATCAAAAACACCTTTTAATATTTTTGTTTCCACGTCCGTTAATACCTTGTTTGTACGCTTTTTTTTCAGATCATTAACCAGCATTTCTAATTCAGTCCATGAAAGGGGTTTATTTTCAGTCATTTTTAGTTCATTCATCATCATTTTTTAAGGGTTGCAGGACTTAAGATTACTTTTGAGTACCCTGTCGGGTTACTTGAGAGTACCTAAAAAAAAGTACCATTTTCATGACTTTTGAGTAACGACAAATAATCAGAATTTTTTTAATCTAGAGATAGTTCACCCCCTAAGTAAAAGGATTGATGATTATGTATAAATATTGGTTAAAGTACAGAGAAGACGTTGTTAGTCTTGCCAAAATTATCAGCACCATATTTGCGATCGCATCATTTTTAGGCTTCTCTTTTCCAGAGAAATTTCAACCTACTCCCTGCCAACCGACGGCAATTGTTGAAACCACGGAAGTTAGCACTAACAATTAGTCAAAGCGCAAAATTCGCCTAACCTAATCATAAGGTTAAGCGACAAACAGGATCAGCAAGAGATTTCGATTTTTTTATCTTGCTGATCTCTGTATTTCTTTGTTAACAAAACTTAACAATTATCGGCAAAATTTTGCTTGCTTTTGTCGGGAGATTTTGGGATAATATTTTTAAAAGATTTTATTCATAATGGAAATCTTTGCATCTGAAAAATTTTTGCACAGATTCCCATTATAAGAAAAGCATAGCGCAAGTCGCCGGCAAAGTCAAGTCCTTTCCCATTAATTATGGGTGGGAATTTCCAGGAATCAAAAAAGGGGGTTAGTGGGGAGTCAGACCAAATATAGGTTACACTTCAACTTTAAATGAGAAACGCTGTCATTCTTTGTAGGGAATATGACTAGACAAACCGCTAATCTCGGACAAACAGGAATTTCCGTCAGTGCCTTGGGAATCGGGACTTGGGCATGGGGAGATAAACTATTCTGGAACTATGGCAAGGAATACGGAGCTAGTCAGGTAGAGGAGGCCTTTAAAGCGGCAGTAGAAGCAGGAATCACCTTTTTTGACACTGCCGAAGTCTATGGACTGGGGGAATCGGAACGACTCTTAGGAAAATTTACGCAAGAGACTGATATTCCCATCGATATTGCCAGTAAATTTGCCCCCGTACCGTGGCGATTGGGGGCGAATGCGGTTCATAATGCCATTACCGAGAGCTTAAACCGTCTAAAAACCGATAAAATTACCCTTTACCAAGTACATTGGCCCTTCACCTTCCTAATTAGCCAAGAAACCCTAATGAATGCCCTAGGGGAAGAAGTAAAAAGCGGCCGTATTGGTGCCGTGGGTGTAAGTAATTATTCCGCCGAGCAAATGCGTCAAGCAAGCCAGATTTTGGCGAAAAAAGAGGTTCCCTTAGCGGTCAATCAGGTGCAGTATTCGCTTTTGTATCGCAAAATAGAAACTAAGGGAATTTTGGCCACGGCCAAGGAATTAGGTGTCACCATCCTCGCCTACAGCCCCCTCGCTCAAGGACTACTGACGGGTAAATATAGCCCAGAAAGCCAGAATTTGCCCGATGGAGCCAGAAAAGTTGACTCGCGGTTCAAAAAAGAAGGTTTGGAGAAAATAGCCCCAATTTTAAGGGTACTGCAAGAATTGGGCGCAAAATACCAAAAAACCCCCGCACAAGTCGCCCTCAATTGGTTAATCGCCCAAGGGGATGTGATTCCCATTCCGGGGGCAAAAACTGCGGCCCAAGCGATCGAAAATGCCGGGGCCTTAGGATGGAGTTTAGAAGCGCAAGAGGTGACGCAATTAGAACAGATGAGCCGGCCTTGGCTGTAAAAATCAAAACTTTTGATTTTTGATCACCATTCTGGAAAAAGTTTCTAACTTTTTGGTGATCAAGATTAAAACAGGCTACAATCTTTGCATACTGCTGTACTACTTAAGAAAACTGGGGAGAAAATTAATGGCGACAATGACAAGTAATCCCGATCGAGATAAGGCCTTAGGTTTAGTCTTAAATCAAATCGAGCGCAACTTTGGCAAAGGTTCGATTATGCGTTTAGGAGACGCCACCCGGATGCGGGTGGAAACCGTGCCTAGTGGTGCTTTAACCCTAGATATGGCGTTAGGTGGCGGTTTACCGAAGGGCCGCATCGTCGAAATTTACGGGCCGGAAAGTTCTGGAAAAACCACTTTAGCCCTCCATGCGATCGCAGAAGTGCAGAAAGCTGGGGGAGTGGCGGCCTTTGTCGATGCGGAACACGCTTTAGATCCCACCTATTCGGAAGATTTAGGGGTAGATATCAATAATTTACTGGTGGCACAACCGGATACGGGGGAGGCTGCCTTAGAAATAGTTGACCAGTTAGTGCGTTCTTCGGCCGTGGATATCGTTGTCATCGACTCGGTGGCCGCTTTAGTGCCGCGGGCGGAAATTGAAGGGGAAATGGGGGATAATCAGGTGGGTTTGCAGGCCCGTTTGATGAGTAAAGCCCTGCGAAAAATTGCTGGTAATATTGGTAAATCCGGTTGTGTGGTGATTTTCCTCAACCAACTGCGGCAAAAAATCGGTGTCACCTACGGCAATCCTGAAGTGACCACCGGAGGAACGGCCTTAAAATTTTATGCCTCGGTACGTTTAGATATCCGTCGCATTCAAACTTTGAAAAAAGGCACGGAAGGAGAATACGGAATTCGGGCTAAAGTTAAGGTGGCTAAAAATAAAGTCGCGCCTCCTTTCCGGATTGCTGAATTTGATATTATCTTCGGTAAAGGCATTTCCCAGGTGGGTTGTATGCTCGATATCGCCGAACAAACTAACGTGGTTACTCGTAAAGGGGCATGGTATAGCTATAATGGCGAAAATATTGCCCAGGGTCGCGATAATGCCGTTAAATATCTCGAAGAAAGGCCAGAAGTAGCGGCAGAAATTGAGAAGTTATTGCGGGATAAATTAGACATGGGTTCGGTTCCTTTACCCACGGAACCGGCCGATGAGGACGAGGAGGACGATCTGGAACCAGAAATCTAAAAGAAGAGGGTTTTAGGTCTTGGTTATCCCCCAGTTTTGGGGGATTTTTTTGGACTAGATCATGGTAATTCTATAGTGCTACTCCTTAGGTTTAGAATATTCCCAAACAAAATTAATTGCCTATTTCCTCCTACGGCTGGAATCGCTCTATTTCTTTTCTTTTGGCTGTTTCCTTGTGCATCTCAGGACTAAAAAACTTATTTTGTACAACCACTTATAGCGGTTCTCACACCTGTGTGGCACAGTTTAAACTTTGCTAATTAAGCTTTTCACCATCGATAATGTACCTCTTGCGAACAGGAAACGCTATATATCAAAAATTGTCAATCAAAAAGATTAAAAAATCTCAATCAAAGACAAGTAATACCAGAAAACAGCGATAATTACAAGGAGATGATTAAGAATCATTAAAAGATGTGGTTGTTCTCAAAAGTCTTCTGGAATCATCTGTCATAAGCTGAAGTATAATCAAAACAGAGGAAAGTCGAGGTAATCTCAATGACTACAGTAGAAGACGTTTTGCAAGTTGCCCGCCGACAAATAGGGACAAAAGAAAGTCCTCCGGGTACGAATAGTAACAAGTATGGCAAGTGGTACGGCATGGATCGCGCCCCTTGGTGTGCCATGTTTGTTTCCTACTGTTTTGATAATGCCGGTTTAACCTTCGAATTCCCGAAAGATTTGGGTAGTAACAAGGGATTCGCTTACTGTCCCTATGGGGTAAAGTGGTTTAAAGACCAAGGCCGATGGCACACGGAAAACCCCCGCCCCGGCGATGTCGTCTTCTATATGTTTAATAAAAGAGGAGGGGTTTCCGACCATGTGGGCATTGTCGAGAAAGTGCTAGGCAACGATCAAATTCAAGCCATTGAAGGCAATACCAGCACTTCCAGCAACGATAACGGCGGCACCGTCATGCGACGGACAAGAACGAAAAATCAGATTCTCGGTTACGGACGACCAGATTATAATGGCACAGCGCACACTCAAGCGGGAGAATTTCCCTCTTGGGATGGAGAATATATATTTCTGACCAGTCCCCTGATGGAATCGGAAAGTATTCGTCTCTGGCAGAAGTGCATGAAAGAACGAGGCTATCCCATCGAAGTTGATGGCGAGTATGGACCCAATTCAGAGCAAATCTGCCGAGAATTCCAAGCAAAAATGAAATTAGACGTGGATGGTGTTATCGGTCGAGACACTTGGAACGCCTCTTGGCGACAACCCAAGCAATCTCAAGGCAATTTATCTGTTGACCAACCAGTTGATCGCGTTCGTTATCCCCTGCACCATCCCGTACAATTTAGTGGTAGTGCCAAAAATGGTGTAGTCAAAATTCAACTCTGCACCACTTGGGGTGGGGCAGAATTTCTCCTAGGTGGAAAAGTACCCGTTATTAATGGTCAATGGCGTTCCTCCTATCAATTTCAAACGGGTGGCGATCGCAAAATTTTTATCGAGGGACTAGATAGCAACGATAAAGTTATTGATCGCACAGATGTGATCATTAATCTCGATCCCGATGGTAATAATGATGTGGATACTGTCCGCATTACCAGTCCCAAAATTAATCAAGAATTAGATTTAGAATCGTCAGTCATATTTGAGGGGGTCGCCGAGGATACTCGCATCCAGACGATTAAATTGAGAACTCCCTTTGCTAATAAAAATTTCTTTTTAGGAAAAGATATTCCCGTAGATAATGGGCGTTGGCAACACGAATTTAAATTCAGCACGGGAGGCACTCGCAAAATTGTTGCAGAAGGAATTGATGCCTCTGGTCGTCTGATTGATAGTGCCGCCATTGAAATTGTTCTCAAATCCAAAGAATCGGCATCTGTTGCTGGTGTAAGCTCTCCCAATTTGCGTCGGGTTGTTGGCATAGACAAAACCTCAATTTCCTTCCGCAATAAAGTTGTTGAAATTGCTAAAGACTTGGGAGTTAATCCTAATTACCTCATGGCCGCTATGAGTTTTGAAACTGGCGGGACTTTTAGCCCTGCTATCCGCAGTTTCTCCGGTAGTGGTGCCACGGGATTAATTCAATTTATGGGACCCACAGCCCGTTCTTTAGGAACAACTACCACTGCCTTAGCAAGAATGAGTCCAGAAAAACAACTCGACTACGTTAAAAAATACTTCTGGCCCTACAGAAATCGCCTTAAAACTTTAGAAGATGTCTATATGGCAATTCTCTATCCTGCTGCTATTGGCAAGGGGCCAAATCATGTGCTTTTCCGCCAAGGTACTATCAGTTATCAGCAAAATCGAGGGTTAGATGGTCCACCAGTCAAAGGATTTGTTACTGTGGGTGATGCCACCAAAAAAGTTAGTCAAAGATTTGTGTAAGCAGTCTTAATTTCTATCCAACAAGAGAGATTTTCTCAGAAAATAGTAAAGGGTTAATCGATATTTTCTATTGTCAACGGGCAGGTTTAAAGCTCGATTAACCTAGTCAATTCAGGAGGTTTTTACTTATGAGCTACGCAGGACAAATAACCTTAGAAAATTCCGATTTGCAGATTCCTTCTCTAAAAAATTTTCTTGACAAAATCGCAGATATGATTAGTGGTCATCATCACAATAATGTCAACCTAAACCCAATAGAATCGGAGGTGATTACTGCCGATGAGGACGAAGAAGTTATGGAACCAGGTTGTGTAATTAACAATGATCATTCCGCTCAGGATTTATCTTTTTCTGGAGAGGAAGAATCTCAAGAAGAAGAATTGATCGAATCGGGTGAGGATACTAAATTAGAAAACTCAGAGCCAGTTTCTGATTATGAAGAAGAGGAGGAAATCTGGGAACCAACCCCTGGTTTATCGGCAAAACTAATTACTACTCCTGTGGTAAACCCCGATGAAAAAATAGTGCAGTTACCACCGATAAATTCCTCAATTCCCCTTGATAATGAGGAAGATTTCTGGGAACCAGCTGGTTTTTTTGAAGATGATCAACTTAATAATGCTCTCTCTCCCGTCAGATTAGGCAGTTTTACGGCACTCTTGGCAGCAATTATCTTGGGAGGATTGACAGTTTTAGGTCATACTCAGGCAGCAGAAGCAGAGGCAACCTATGCTTTATTAGGGACGGCTTTTGGCTCCAAAATTGTTCAAAGAACCTCGAAATCAGTCAACTAAATTCTTAGTTAATAATTCATCATTTTTACTCTAGACAGGAGAATTATATCATGGTCGGTACGCCACAAGATACTAACATTGCAACAAAACCGGTAGGATTTTTACAAGATGATAAGGGTAATAATTCATCTATGAGGTTGATGGCAATTATCTCTTTATGTTCAGCGATCTTTTTTAGTGGGGCAGTATTTTGGCGCATCCATCAAAACTATACAGAAAACGCCCGAGAGCAAGCTAGATACCTTAAGTTAATCGAGCAAGAAGTCTCGAAAGACGCTCCTGATTTAGAGCGAATAATAAGCAGTGTGGAGCGACTTGACCAACTCAATCAAACAGAAAAAGGTGAAGAAGGAATGGCAATTATTTACGCTTTTCTGGGAGCAGCTTTTGGTGGGAAATTTGTTCAGAAACTTGCGGAAGCTAGAGGGTCGCAATCTGCACCTACTAAACCTAAAACGATTGCTAATCCTGGCAGCGGTCTCTAATTAGTTGGCTATAGACAGTAATTTTGATTTGATCTAGATTGATTGCTTTTGAGGTTTAGCATTATGGGCAAATTTTACCCAGTGATGAATAGTATTTCCTTTCTGACAGCTATTATGTTTAGTCTTGTTTTAGTTGTGCAAATACCTCAAAAACGGGAAATGCAACAAGTCCAGCAGCAATCTTTCGAGAAATTACTGTCTCAAGTCAAAGAAAAGTATCCTGATTCTGTCTGATTTATTGACAAAACTTCAACCCTATTCTACCCGTTTACCTGTCCCTTTTTCTCTGGATATTGTTTCTCCAGAGATTCAGATTATTGTGGCCTTTATCCTTGCTGGTTGTGGAGGTTATGGATTACAGTTTTTAGAGACAAAAATGATCTCAAAATCCACTACTATGGAATAAATATTAAAAGCGATTGAGGCTAGTTATATCAGTTATCTAATAGTGAGGTAGGAAGTTTTTGTTTTGGGGGGCCAGTCGTCGATACCAAATTATACTACGACATTTTAAAAGGGTTTTACCATTATTCAGCAAACCCTAATTAGGTAATACTTGGGGAAAAACCGAGATTTTACCCAGATTGAGCGGCTTCTAACCATGATTGTAAACCTTTTTTAGTCGGTGTTCCTTTAGTGGTAAAAGTCCATAGATCTCGTTTATGTTGGGGTCCATAGCTGATATGAATTGGGCGATTAATTCCGTAAAAATAGAGAGAATCAAAGGGTAATTTTTTGTTTAAAATCCAATCTATCAGGCGATCGCTAGTTAAATCGATAATCCGAAAATCACAGGCTGCCCCCAATCGCTGACAATAATATTGACCCTTTTGATTAATTTCGTGAGCGCAATGTTGATCACGACTGGGATCGATTCTACCGTTTTTTAAGCCAGTGATTGGGTCTTTTTTTTGGAGAAATTTTCTCAGATCATTGGAACAAAATCCGTAGGTTAATTCAAATTTTTCTCGACCAAAATTATCAATAATTGGATCGATAATAAAGTGAGCGAGATTTTGCCAAGCGGTTATCGTTGCAGGATTTTTGGGGTAGGGATCGATTTGTGCCGCGTACTTTTGATAGGTTTGGGAACAGGTAGATAATTCCTCTAGGGTTAAATATTTACCAATTAACATAATCAGTTATCAGTTTTTAGCTATATCCTATCACTCCATTTAGCTATTTTACCAAAGCTGCTTTTTTGCGACCATAATAAACAGCTATAAAAGCACTGACATACATCCATAAACTATAGACAATTGCGGGAATGGCTAGATCGGGATTCTTTAATAAACCGGCAGTGATAGCAATAGCTAAAGTGCCGCTTTGAATACCCACTTCAATTGCAATACAAATTCTTTGGGGAATAGTTAATTGAAATAAACGACCACTGAAAAAACCAATTAGGGAAGCAATCGTATTTAAAATGATCACTGCGAGGCCAGTTTGAGCGATAAATAAAGGTAAACGTTCCCATTCTCTCAGGATTAATAAGAAGATAATAACTGCTAGAAAAATCACAGCCAAACGATTAGTTATCGGTTCCAGACTTTTCGCCAGTAAAGGGAAGTAATGGCGGATAGTCATACCCATAACCATGGGTAAAACTATAATCAAAAATATCTGCGCCATAGTGGAACCAATGGGTAGGGAGATGGCGGCACTTTCACCCATAAAATGCTGGAGAATGAAACTAGCTAAAAAAGGTATTGTGAAAATGGTGATGATGCTGCTAAAAGCGGTTAAAGTAACAGAAAGAGCCACATCTCCCTTAGCTAAATAGGTTAAAACATTGGAGGAAGGACCGCCGGGGCAAATGGCGACAATCATTAAACCGACGGCAATTTCTGGCCGGAGAGGCAAAAGAGAAGCAATAATAAAGCCGATGATCGGTAGAATAATAATTTGATTGACTAAACCGATCAGGACTGCCTTGGGATAACGGGTGATACGCTGAAAATCGGCGAGAATTAATCCTAATCCCATGCCTAACATTAAAACGCCTAGGGCAACGGGTAAGAGGATATTAGTAAAAAAGTTGGCCTGCATGGGATAAAAGCCGAGAAGATGAGCTTATTTTCCCATAAATTGACTAATTTATTCTTGTGCATGGTTCCCGATTTTGCCGACTAAAAAACCCCCAGTGTGCATAGGGGGGTTAAATTGTAGGAGAAATCCAATCATGAGGATTTTTGTCCAGTTTCCCTTCCCGCTCCGGGATGATATTCTAGTCATACTTCAGTTGCTTGGTGGCAACCATGGGATCACAGCTAGGGAACTGCTGATGCGACTGCCACTTTTGACATCACCAATGTCTAGGGAATTTTGCCGCAGGACTTCCATCAAGAATAACGAGGGAAAATTTTCCTTCTAAATCCCACAATCCTTGAATTCCCTTCCGTTGATAAATTGCTAGGGTGACCAAGGTGGTAGATTTTTGGTGAACGATAGGTGAATTTTTGCAGAGTTTTCCCTTCTCGATCGAGGGACAGTTTTCTGTCTTCTAAGTTGTGTGTAAACATAGCAACCCTCAAGAACCCTACATTTTTATTGTACCTTTATTCTTGGTTCGAGTGCGGGAGAATGTAATAATGTGTATTATTCCTCAGAGAAGACTCAACCTTTGTTTGTTTTAAAGGTAGTCGCAAGTGTGAGGGGATTAATTTTCCTGAGCTTGTTCAGCGATTCCCTCAGCAGGATTACCAGTTGACTCTTTGCTTCTTTGTGGGATCTAGTTCGAGGATTTGTCTTGGGTAAAGTAATTGATAAAGTAGCTAATTTCCTCCATATCACTCTCTTTGATAATCCCGATGGATTGTACTTAATTAGGGCTTGCTGAATAAATGTTAAATATAGACAAGGTAAGGGGTTTAGGGGAATATTAGGTGCAAGATTTTGAGAGAATCGTAGTCCAAAACCTTGTATCTTCGGGGCGAAGCATTCGGGCATAACCTATCGCTGAACCGTAGATTTCCTGTCCGAATGCTTCGCCCCTACTTTTTCAGAAACCCCTAATTAAGTTAAGGCAAAAAGGGTTAAATTTTCTAGAATAATTATCCTTAGCACGGCTCATTTTTGAGTGAAAGACTGGCTCCCTTGCTGCCAATGGAGAATAGGAAATCTAGCAAATGTTTCGCACTTTGGCCACCGATAAAATAACCATAGTAATTAGTCATCGATTAGCTCTTTGTCAAGCGGAACTGATGAGCAAACGAGGACAATATCACCCTAATAGTTATCAATCTAAAAAACCCGGTTTGCAAGGGAGATTAAATTGTAGGAGAAATCCAACCTTGGGGATTTTAGTCCAGTTTCCCTCTCTCGCTCCGGAGTGAGAGAATAGTCATACTTAGTTTTTTTGTCCCGATCGAGAGTATTTTCTGAGATAGATCATTGTCGATCTAGGGATAAAAAACAGTAATTTCGCCCGATATAACCTTTTATTTGCCCCTATGACTGTCAAAATCGCTCTTAACCCCAATCAAATCCAAAATCTCGATCTCTCATCTTTAGAGACTATTATTCAAGATTATCAGTCGCGAGCAGCGATCGCCGAACTGGAACAAGCTCTACAATTAGAGATAGATTATCCTCGTGCGGAGGGTGATATGCGGGAATTATCGGAGATAGCGGAAGTTAGGCTGTGGTTTCTGCGTTTAGATGCGGTTTATCCCTGGCTAATCTTTATTCTTGACCCAAAACAGGGAGAAATCGCCCGTTATGCTGCTATGTTGGTTCCCCATCAATTCCATCGCGGGGAAGGAATTCAATATAATCCCGAAGCTTTGGAGATTTTTGTGATGCAAAAACTCTTTATTTTGTCTGATTGGCTGAAAAGTCAGCAAATTCCTGCTTTATCTCGCTTAAAATTTTTCGCTCAACAGTTTGGTTACGATATCGACGAGGAATTTCTCTCTAGTCTCTAAAAGCCTCCCGCGCCGACTAGATAAGGTATGTTTAATATATGACAAGCTACTGTCTCACCCAATTTAGCGCCACCAATACCCCTATCAGAGAATCATGGATACAAAATCCTTTAAACGTACCCTACAGCAATCGGATAACTATAACCGCAAGGGATTCGGTCATAAAGAGGAAGTAATGGATGCGATGACCAATGAGTATCAAAGCGACCTGATCCAAAAAATTCGTGAAAATAATTATCGTTTACAACGGGGTGACGTGACGATCTATCTCGCTCAAGCTTTTGGTTTTTGTTGGGGGGTAGAACGCGCTGTCGCCATGGCCTACGAAACTCGTCAACATTTTCCCCAGGAACGTCTCTGGATTACTAACGAAATTATTCACAATCCCTCGGTTAATCAGCGTCTGCGCTCCATGGCCGTGGGTTTTATTCCGGTGGAAAATGGCCAAAAAGACTTTAGTGTGGTGGAATCGGGGGATGTGGTGATTTTACCTGCTTTTGGGGCCAGTGTCTCGGAAATGAAAATACTTAACGATAAGGGTTGCATGATTGTGGATACCACTTGTCCCTGGGTTTCTAAGGTGTGGAATTCCGTGGAAAAGCACAAAAAAAGCGCCCATACTTCGATTATTCACGGCAAATATAATCACGAAGAAACTATCGCCACTAGCTCTTTTGCCGGCACTTATCTAATCGTTTTAAATTTGGCTCAAGCTAATTATGTCGCTAATTATATTCTCCACGGTGGCGATAAAAACGAGTTCTTAGAGAAGTTTAAAAATGCTCATTCCCAGGGTTTCGATCCCGATCGCGATCTAGATTATATTGGTATTGCCAATCAAACCACGATGCTGAAAAGTGAAACGGAAGAAATTGGCAAACTCTTCGAGCATACTATGTTGAGAAAGTACGGACCGATCGATTTTAAAGATCATTTCATGAGTTTTAATACCATCTGTGATGCCACTCAAGAGCGTCAAGATGCCATGTTTGAACTGGTGAAAGAACCACTTTCTTTAATGGTGGTAATTGGCGGTTATAATTCCTCTAATACCACTCACCTACAGGAAATAGCGATCGAGCGTGCCATTCCCTCCTATCATATCGATAGTGCCGAGCGCATTCTCCCCGGTAATCGCATCGAACATAAACCTTTAGGGGACGATTTAATCATCACTGATAACTGGTTAAATGAGGGAAAAATTATCGTCGGAGTGACTTCTGGCGCTTCCACTCCCGATAAGGTGGTAGAAGAGGTAATCGAGAAAATTTTTGCGCTCAAATCTTCTTTAGTCCAGGGTTAATTAGCCTAGGTGTTAACCTTTGGCAATGGCCGCATCTCAATTTTGGAGAAATATCTATTGCTCACCATCAGTTATTTTTATCCGTGGGATTGCTGACAAATTGACGTTTGGGTTTACCATTATCAGTAGAACCGTTCGGCTCTTCTCGTTTCTCTCTGGAGAGCCAATATTTTCCTAAAAACGGCGGGTTTTATCGATTCCGTAGATAATTCCCGTCACCACGGAAGAGAGAATTAATAACAAAATTAATCCTCCGGGTAAAAAAGATAATATTCCCATGCCGCGCAATATATAAACTAACACGGTCACTAATAGGAAACCGAAAAAAAGAGACTTTAAATAGCTAGAATTTGAGCGCATTTACTTAGATTAACAGTTCCTCTTGAGTTAAGTTTAACTTTTCGGCAATCATTGCCAGGATTTTTTCTTCCCTTTTTCCGTTACTGATAGATTCCAGTAACCGGCAATTGAGGATAATTTTTTCCCCGTTGGATAAGGTTAAAATAATCCGTCGGCAATTAGACCCTAAAAAGCCTTTGTAATTTTCTATCTTTGCCTCAACAATTCTCTCTAGAAGATAATAACTTTCACCTCTAAAAGTTAAATGTTGTCGCCTACGGGTTAGGGTAGCGTTGCCTTGATTAAAGACATAACTCTCCCGATAGCTGGCATCATAAAGTAACAATAGACCAGACAATAAGCATAACATACCCCAAAGATAATAGCGATAATTATGGTGGTGTTCTAGCAGTGCTGACAAGGTATCTAGGGGACTTTTGGCAATAATTTCCTGAGTTTTATATCTATTCACAAAACTCTCAAATTGAGTTTTAAAATCACTAGCTGACTGCACATCTCGAAAATTCTCGATGTAGAGATAGTTATTTCTTCCGACCAATAAAACCGTGTTATTAACAGTTTTTTTCTGCTCAACACTGATAAAAACTTCTTGATAGACAGCCGTAGCTTTAATGTGAGTCAAAGAAAAATTTTCCCGACTAGAAACGGGAAAATTATACTCTTGGACATATTGACAATCTATCCTTTTTGTGCCTAACCTAATGCAGTCGAGATAAGCGCGCTGGAAAGAAACCAAATATGCTAAAAAGAGCAAGGGAACCCCAGCCAGAAAAAAACCCAGAAAAGGACGATATTTAGGAGCCTTATTCTCTAACAAGAGTGTAGTCAGCGTTTTTTGCTTAACTCGCATAGGAAACCCTACAGGTACTTTGTTCTAATTGTACTACAGCCTTTCAGCATCCTTCTGAGGATCGATTTATTTAATCTGCCAGGGAAAATTGTAATGATTATTCACGAAAATCTGACATCGGTCTCTAGACTGCCTCTATCTTGACCTTCTTTGTCTGGGTTTGGCACGGTAAAACCCTGTTTATCGAGTTTTTGTAAAGCTTTGGCGTTTTTTGTTTATTGTTTGTATTTAAGGTAAATGTATAAATAAAGCTGTTTTTATAAGTTTTTGCAGATTTCAGAGATTTTATAAGCTCTAAAAAATTATCTTTCTAGTTTTTGCGCGTTTAATCTCACTCTAGCTATAGCATATAAAAATTGAGCCTCTTTCCAAGGAGTGGGTAGATGGTTAATAATGGCGATCAAAGCACTGATAAACAAACTCACCATTCAAGCGCAAATTTAGGAGAACTTCCATGCCTTTAACACTCGCAGTCTACGGAAAAGGTGGCATCGGTAAATCGACAACAAGCTGTAATATTTCGGCCGCTTTAGCCAAAAGAGGCAAAAAAGTACTACAAATAGGTTGTGACCCCAAGCATGATAGCACTTTCACCCTGACAGGCTTTCTGATTCCCACAATCATTGATACCCTGCAAGAAAAAGATTTTCACTACGAAGACATCTGGCCCGAAGACGTTATCTATGACGGTTACGGTGGTGTCAAATGCGTGGAAGCGGGTGGTCCTCCGGCCGGTGCCGGTTGTGGCGGTTACGTCGTCGGGGAAACGGTGAAATTATTAAAAGAATTGAACGCTTTTGATGAATTTGACGTGATTTTGTTCGATGTTTTGGGGGATGTGGTCTGTGGAGGATTTGCCGCACCCTTAAATTACGCCGATTACTGCATAATTGTCACAGATAACGGCTTTGACGCTCTTTTTGCCGCCAATCGCATCGCCGCTTCCGTCCGCGAAAAAGCGCGCACCCATCCCCTGCGACTAGCCGGATTAATTGGTAATCGCACCTCAAAACGCGATTTAATTAATAAATATGTAGATCATGTTCCCATGCCAGTGTTAGAAGTTTTACCCTTAATTGAAGATATTCGCGTCTCCAGAGTTAAAGGTCAAACTCTCTTTGAAATGGCCGACAAGGATCCGATGTTAAGTTATGTTTGTGACTATTATCTCAACATTGCCGATCAGATTTTAGCCAAACCAGAAGGAGTTATTCCCAAAGAATCTGCCGACCGGGAATTATTCACTTTATTATCGGATTTCTATCTTAATGCCGATAAACCCAAAGTTAACGCCGAGGCGGAATTAGATCTAATGATGGTTTAGATTATTTTGTAGGGTGGGTTAGGGACAGCGTAACCCACCAAAAGCCACCAATAAACTCTTTTTCTGGGTGGGTTACAGTGAATAATTAACTTATTAGTTAATAGCCTAACTTATCGTCGCCTAACCCACCCTACCCACGAATTTTATCGAGGACTTGATAATGATCATTTTTTCCTCTCATTGGGAATTCTAATAGAGAGAACATTATTATTCAGTCAAGGGGACAAAATGAGCAACTTTGAGGAATTAAAAGCCACCTTACCAAGGCGATGGTTAGATTACTACCAAAATAATCAAGCTTGGATTAAGTCTTTAATGGATTCTAGAGGCTGGTGGCGAAAAACTCCCGACGGTGGTAAACGTCCCAGTGCTGACATAATTATAGCGGCAGCAACAGCTTTAGAACCTAAGTTATCAGTGTGGATGTATCCCTTTTGTCAACTTAGTTCCGATGGGGACAAACTGGTAGAAGTCTTAGGACTAAATTTTGATTCTGAAAAAAAGGAGTTGGAAAAATCGGAAAAAGAATTACTGATTTCTAATTCGCACACTGAATATCTCAACGGATTCCGAGAAAAACAATTATCAGTCGAAAAAAACAAAGTAATTATTTTTGAGGAATTGCTAAAAATCTTACCAGATAAATGGTTAGATTACTACCAAAACAATCAACCGTGGATTAAGTCTTTAATGGATTCTAAAGATTCGTGGCGAAAAACTCCCGACGGTGGTAAACGTCCTAGTGCTGACATCATTATAGGTGCGATTACCGTTTTAGAATCTCAATTATCAGTGTGGATGTATCCCTTCTGTCAGCTTAATTCCGATGGAAACAAACTTCTAGAAGTTTTAGGATTAAATTTTGATCCTGAGAAGAAACAACTAGAAAAGAAAGAAAGAGACTTAAGTAATTCTTTATATACTACTGAGGATCCTGTACTGCAAAAAATCCGCCAAGAGTTACAACGAGAAAACCTAAATAAACCAAGTTAAAGGAGAACCTAAAAACATGACTGCCACTCAAGAACCGAGCGCTTTACAATTTGATTGTGAAACCGGCAACTATCACACCTTTTGTCCGATTAGCTGTGTTGCTTGGTTATACCAAAAAATCGAAGATAGTTTCTTCCTTGTTATCGGCACAAAAACCTGTGGTTACTTCCTGCAAAATGCCATGGGTGTCATGATTTTTGCCGAACCGCGTTATGCCATGGCTGAATTAGAAGAAGGGGATATTTCCGCTCAACTAAAAGACTACGAAGAACTAAAACGCCTCTGCTTACAAATTAAACGAGATAGAAACCCTAGCGTTATCGTTTTTATTGGTACTTGTACCACCGAAATTATCAAAATGGACTTAGAAGGATTAGCACCGAAACTAGAGTCAGAAATCGGTATTCCTATCGTGACAGCACGCGCTAATGGTTTAGATTATGCCTTTACCCAAGGGGAAGATACCGTCCTCGCTTCTATGGTGCATAAATGTCCCGAAAAAGTTAAGCACGAAGATGAAAAAGAAGAACGGAATGCCATCCAGAAACTCTTAACTTTTGGACGTAAAAAAGAAGAAATTAAACAGGAAGAATCGGAATATAAAGACCATCCTCCTTTAGTTTTATTTGGTTCCGTTCCCGACCCGATTGTGACTAATTTAACCCTAGAATTAAAGAAACAAGGAGTTAAAATTGATGGTTGGTTGCCGGCCAAACGTTTTACTGAATTACCGGTAATTGAAGAAGGTTATTATGTGGCCGGTGTCAATCCTTTTCTATCACGAACTGCCACCACTTTAATGCGTCGTCGTAAGTGTAAATTAATTGGCGCACCCTTTCCCATCGGTCCGGATGGAACCCGCGCTTGGATAGAAAAAATCTGTTCTGTTTTGGGAGTACAACCGCAGGGATTAGAAGAAAGAGAGGCAAAAATTTGGGAAAGTTTAGAGGATTATCTGCAACTTGTGCGCGGTAAATCGGTCTTCTTTATGGGGGATAATTTACTAGAAATTTCCCTGGCACGTTTCCTAATTCGTTGCGGGATGACTTGTGATGAAATCGGTATTCCTTACATGGATAAACGCTACCAAGCGGCCGAATTAGCATTACTAGAAAAAACCTGTAATGATATGGGTGTTCCCATCCCGAAAATTATCGAAAAACCTGATAACTACAATCAGATTCAGCGCATTTACGACTTAAAACCCGATTTAGTTATTACAGGAATGGCCCATGCAAATCCCTTAGAAGCGCGGGGAATTAACACTAAATGGTCGGTAGAATTTACTTTTGCTCAAATTCATGGTTTTACCAATGCGCGAGATATTTTAGAATTAGCTACTCGTCCCCTGCGTCGCAACAATAACCTCAAGGAATTGGGTTGGGACAAGTTAGTTAAAGAGTCAGCAAAAGTGTAAATTTGTTTTCAAAAGGCTACAATCATCAGGTAAGGAAAATCAATTCCTTACCTTTTTTCTGTATTTAGTTCACTTCAATGTCCAATAACTTATCTCACCAAAAACCCTATCATCTCAACTTTAGCAGTGAGGATTTAGGCACAGTAAAACCGACTATCACCCTATTATCGGGGGAACCAGAACGCTCGCGCTATATTGCTGAAACTTATTTACAAAATGCACGTTTACTATCGGATTATCGCGGATTAAATAGTTATCTTGGCTACCTAGATAATTCCACTCCAATTCTTCTGGCTACCAGTGGCATGGGTGCGCCATCTTTGAGTATTGTGGTTAATGAATTAATACAGGTGGGAATTAAAACTATTATTCGTATCGGTACTTGTGGCGCAATTCAAAATAGAATAAAAATCGGTGATATTATTATCTCGCAAGCGGCTTTATGTAGGCAAGGTGCAGCTAATGATATTGCTCCTCCGGAATATCCGGCAGTGGCGGATCCTTTTTTAACAGTTGCTCTAGTCAAATCGGCTCAATTTTTGGGAGTAAATTATCATGTAGGTATTACCGCTTCTGTGGATAGTTTTTATGAAGGACAGGAAAGAATTGTGTCTTCTGCTAACCCTTATCTTCAGCGCCATTTAGAGGGAATTACGGAAGAATATCGACGTTTAAATATTCTCAATTATGAAATGGAAGCGGGAACTTTATTGAAAATGGCGGGGGTTTATGGATTTACCGCCGCTTGTATTTGTGCTGTGATTGCCGCAAGAAACAAAGAGGAAGGGATTAGTTTAGAAAGCAAACAACAAGCCATCGAAAAAGCGATTCATGTGGCAATATTGACCGTTAGCAACCTCTCCCCATCCTCAATTAATTAATGTTCAGAAATCATTTTCATTAAGACTTCCTCTTTTTCCTGACTTTCGGGATAACAGGAGATAAGTTTAGCGCGTAATTCCTGAATTGATTTAATCACATTATCTGCTAATTCTTGGTCGCCATTGCGCCAGCCAAGGGGTGCTAGATGGGTGCGATTGGCTAAGGGAACTACTGGTTTTAAGAGTTGTTGACTTAGTTCTTTAATGAACCAAGCTACTGTATCTTTAGCCTGTAGATCCTTAGCAAAGGCGATAATTTCCAAGAGTCGAAATAGCTTACTATTGCTAATTAAACAACGGGTTTCCTGCACATTTGGCTGTACGTCTAAACCCAAACTTTGCACTAATTTAGCTAGGGCAGCTATGGGAATTGCGCTATCTATGCCAGCAATTACAGGAGCCAGTAAAAGCGAGGGTTGATTTTTCAGGGATACGGCATGGATATCGGTATTATTCAGCGATTTTTGGATATCTTCGGCTTGATTTTTGCCGACACAACCACTCAAAACCTGTTCTAGTTCTGTGTTTTCCACATCACTTAAAACCTCTAAAAGGGAGATATATTTACACCCTAAACTATGGCCCATCCAAAAATAATTAGGATTACCAGCAGTGGGATCTTCTAAATACAACTCAAGGTTATCTTCATAGCCCAAAAACTTAGCTTCTTCATAAATAGCCTTTCTCAATCCAATCAAATCTTTGACCATTTCTATGGAAACATTCCAATGACGAAAAGTAAAACGATAGGGAATAGCAATAATAGTATAGCCCCGTTCAAAGACTTGTTTGAGCAGATAACGATAGAACAGATTGGGAAAAGTGCCGAAGAAAGCACCACCGATAAAATAGACAACCCCAATCGGTTTAGGATTGATAGCAACCCAGTGAAATTGCAGGGGAATAAACTTAAATTCTGCTGTCATTGTTTTTCGGTATGTAATTGTTAATTTGGCAATTAGGGAAACAATCTTATAATGATTAAAAATCTCGGCGGTCAAAATAATCGATCACCTTGTCTAAGTATGGTACATTAATTTGCTCAAAAAAGTGTATTTTGTTGCGAATATGTAATAATTTTTGACAAAAGTAAATTCTCACCCCAAAAAATTCGCTTATTCTTAGTCTTCTAAGCTAATCTTGACCGGATTAACTTGCCATCGGTAAAGTCAAAACCTTTAGCGACGAGACGATTATAAGGTGAGATAATGGGAAAAAATTGGTTTTGGCTTTAAGGATGGTATTATGTCAGACGCAACGCAGTTAACACCGGAAAAAATTGCTCAGTACCGTATTGAATTTGCCGACAATGAGAACGCTTTAATTGCACTTGATGTTATTGAGGAATGGGAGGGAGATGGTCAAATCGCCCGAGAATTTAAAAAATAAGTTGACTTTGACAGTTTAATAGTCAGCGATAGCGCCCTCTATAGCAAAGAGAATTTAAAACTAATGAGAGAAATGCGTTGGTTATCTCGAGTCCCCTTCAGCATTAAAGAGGCTCAAGAGTTAGTCGATAGCATCTCAGAAAAAGAGTTAACCGATTCAGAAATACCAGGTTATTCCTGGAGGGAAACAAGCTCTAACTATGGGGGGATAGAACAAAGATGGTTGCTAGTTGAAAGTCAAGCTAGACAAGAATCAGACTTGAAAAAATTAGAGAAAAAAATCGAGCAAGAAAAGAAAACAGCCCAAGAAAAAATCCGCCAACTATCCCGAGGAGAATTTGAGAATAGAGCGGTGGCGTTGGCGATAGTCAAGGGATTATCTGACTCCTTAAAATATCATCGGTTAACTGAGATTCAAGGGAATTACTTTCAAGCTGACTCGAAGAAATTAAAAGCCAAACTGACCGACAATTCCCCCTCTCAATTCTACCGAATTCAAGCCGAGTTAGAGTTGAATTTGCCAGCCATTGAGAAGCTCAAGAAACGAGCAGGAAGATTCGTTTTAGCGACTAACGATTTGGATAAAAAACGATTAAGCAGTGATGATATACTCAAAAAATATAAAGGGCAACAAGCTCCAGAAAGAGGATTTTCTTTTCTCAAAGACCCCTGCTTTTTTGCCCACAGTGTCTTTCTCAAATCTCCCCATAGAATCGAGGTCATGGCCATGCTTATGGGCTTGTGCCTGCTGGTTTATACTATTGGTGAAAGACAACTTCGTCTGAACTTAAAACAGCAGGAGACGGGACTGAAAAATCCGTTGGGTAAGTTAACTGACCGACCAACATTACGCTGGATATTTCAGAACTTTCAAGGGATTCATCTCCGACCTATTCAAGACAATCAAAAGATTAGCAACTTAACGGATGAGAGGCGCAACATTTTGAGATTTTTTCCCAAACCTTGCCAGGAATATTATCTCTTATCTTGACCAGATGGATTGACTTCAAGGGGTGACAAAACAAAGCGAGCAACTGGAACATCTCCCCCTAGATGTTATACCATTTTTCTTTATTCGTGGCAGGTATCCTACTCCCCTCTCCCAGAACGGTAGAGGGGTTGGGGGTGAGGGCAATTAACCATCTCTGCCATTACTTTAGAAAAATGGTATTAAGTCTGATTGCCCAGTCATTCTCAATAAACAGTGCTTATTGAGAATGACTGGGGGAACCCTGAAATTTTCGGCTTAGTTGGCGGCAGCTTGCCGCCAACTAATACCAATTCTCCAAAGTCTGACTACAGAAGTTTAATCCCCCTAAATCCCCCTTAAAAAGGGTGACTTTAATTCGATGTGTAGTTTTCATTTAGAGAAATGGTATAACTCCTCTAGATAAGTATTTTGACTCATGCCCCTTCCTCTTTTGAGACGTTGTGACACTTAGGGTGCGGAATGTGGGTTCAAAAAGATCGCACTGCATTGATTGAGTGCGATCGCTTTTAGTTATCAATGTTTAAGTAGCGAATTTCTGAGTCAGATTCCTACTTTAATAATGTGCGCGTTAAAGCCGAACCCGCACCCAAAGCACCGATTGCAAGTAAGCTTAGGACTGACGCAGGTTCGGGAACTTTTTCAGGTCCTGGAATCTGGGTTGCTTGCAGCATATTAATTGCCCAGGCTGTTTGCATGGACACACTGCCAAAGGTTCCGCCAGACCAATAATCAGAAATGTTTTGGTGGTCAACAAGGTATTGGGAAAATTCCTCCTACCAGTTCCAGGTACTCCCCGGATCGAGGGGATTCGTTCCCTGACCAAAAAGGTTAGTGATCCTGGTCGTATCGTCCAGGCCGATAGTGCTTTCTAACCCCTTATAGACTGCCCACATACCATAGTAGTCGCCAAAAGTACCACCAGTTCCAGAGGTTTTCCAATTATTGTTGATATAGGTTAGGGCATTCTGGACGCGGGAACTGCTAGTATCTAGGCCAGCAGCGGACATCTGTACCAGTCCCGATCCAGTCCGCAGGGGAGTTGTACTGTTAGGGTCAGTATAGCCCAAGCCGCCCGTCGTGTCATTCTGGCTGTAGTCGATCCAGTTCAGTTGCAGATTCTTCACACTGGTAGGCCAGGTAATACCTGCCCCTTGAGCATACAATCCCGCGAGGGCCGGCCATTGGGAGACCGAGTTATCGGAACTGCCAAAGTTGGGCGTATAGCGCCAGCCGCCAGCATAACCCCCAGTGCCAGTGTCATTCTGTGCGTCAGCCAGGTAATCGATCGCCGACTGAACCACCTGGCCATAGGTTTTGCCGTTGACGAGGGGGTTTGTCGAGCTAATCACCGTACTCAGGGGAGCCGCCTTGATAATAGCAGGCAGGACTAACCCAGTGTTGTAAACCTGATTGTAATCGTTGGGACCGAACCTCAGCCCCACACCCGCACTTTGGGCGTTGCTGAACAGGTAATTCAGTCCGTTAGTCACATTGGCGCTATAGGTCCCCGATGTCGGGGTGTTTCCCTCCTCGATAAATGCCAGCAGGGCAGCGCCAGTTGCGGCAACATCTCCACTACCTCCGTTGTAAATCCACTTCCCATTAGCTTGCTGTTGGGTTACCAGCCAGGCCAAGCCACTGTTGATCGCCGCTTGTTTTTGGGCATTAGTCGCCGCTTGCGTTGCTGCCGGGAAAGCGACAGCACCTGCTAGAGCAAAACCTAGAGCGATCTTGATTGAGTGACTCACTCGCCCAGAAGAGTCATATTTTTCATTTATCATAACTATCTCCCTAATGATTTTTGTGTCCAATTAAAGCGAAATCGCTTACGGAGAAGATGTCGAAACCTGCAAAGAGTTGAGTCTGGTTTATACGCCAGTCATCCCTTTATTTGACCGTTGAAATAAAGAGATTTAAGGACTCAATTTATTCCTTAAATATTTTTCACTCGACTTACATTAAATATAGATAATTGAATTTTGAAAGTCAATCGTATTCATCTATTTTGGCTTAAATTTAAATCTTTTTTTAGAGATATTTTATGAAACAAAATAGACAAAAGTTAACAAAGCTACTCAGATTTTTTCTACAAAGTTGGACATATTTTTAAAGATTTTTTCAAGACGGGTTAAAATTGATATAAAAATTAACATTTTATCGATCTTGCAGTTAACGAAACTTGAAGAATTCTCCCCTTTTTTTTTGTTAAGATTAGTTAATAAACCCAAAAAAAAGAGAGCGCAAGCTCTCCTTTTTGATTATTTGCTAATTTTACTAACTAGCGACAATATATTCCTTGACGTTAGCCCGGCGACGGCGTAAATGAGCCAGGGCCTGATGTTCTAATTGTCGCACTCGTTCCCGACTGATGTTCATTCTCTGGCCGATTTTGGCTAAGGATAACTCTTTACCATCGGTTAAACCAAACCGGAGAGTAATTACTTCCCGTTGTTGGGGAGTTAATTCGGCCAGGAGATTGGCTAAGTCTTGCCGTAATAACTCTTGGGTGATGAAGGTATCGGGAGAAACTCCGCTATCTTCTAATAATTCCGACAATTCCGTATCCTGGTTATCGCCGACGCGCACATCAAGGGAGATGGGTTGACGAGCCATACTGAGATATTCGCGGATTTGAGCGGGTTCTAGATCTAATTCCAGGGCAATCTCGGCAGGGGTAGCACTTCTCCCCAGTTTTTGGGCGAGTTCGCGCTGGGTTCTTTTGATTTTATTCAGTTTTTCGGTGATATGGATGGGTAAACGAATAGTGCGGGCCTGTTGAGCGATCGCACGGGTAATCGCTTGTCGAATCCACCAGTAAGCATAGGTAGAAAATTTATAACCTTTGGTGGGATCAAATTTCTCTACACCCCTTTCTAATCCCAGACTACCCTCTTGAATTAGATCTAGGAATTCCATGTTCCGCTTTTGATATTTTTTGGCGATCGCAACCACCAAGCGGAGGTTAGCTTCAATCATTTTCCGTTTAGCTCGATCGCCAGTTTTCAAGGCGCGATCCAGTTCATTTTCGCTTAAATTCACCGAATCCGCCCACTCCAAGCGCTGTGGTTCCCGTCCTAATTGCTTCGATAGTGCTTCTTTCGCTTCTAACAGGCTCATCATCCGTTGGACTTGTTTGCCGTAAATAATTTCTTGTTCGTGAGTTAGGAGAGGAACTCGCCCAATTTCGTGCAGATAGGTACGCACCATATCGGCATTGAGGGTGGGCTGTGATTGAGTTTGGTTGGTTTTTGCGGTGGGCATTGGTTTGGTGGTGACTCCTTGACACAGAAAAAGTCTGTTACTATTCCGACTCGCGGGTGAGTCTGGCTTATCTGAAGTCGGTATGAGTTTGATTCGGAATTCTTTTGATTGTATCCTGCGCTTTTAGACGCAGACAACCCCCTAAAGGTTCATAGTTAATTCATTCTTTGGTATGATGTTAAGTTTATGCTTTTTTCTCAACATCCAGAACAAAAGTATTATAGTGTAGGACTATCAACTACAATCGCTTGTTTTTGGGTCGCTTTTTCCTGAATCCTCGGTAGTGCCGCTTATACTGTTAGGTAAGATTACAAGACAAAAAGGTGGTTTTCCCGATTAGCCTTCAACAATCCGGCTGACTTCCGACCCTTCCACCCTCAGCTTTGAGAGGGAAACTGACAGCCGAGAACCGACTCCTATATATATAATGGCCGATCAACACCAGCAAAGGGAGATGTAATCATTGCGGATTTCCGAACTATTTTCTGTAGTATTTGCTACAAAATGCCAAATTAGCCGCGATTGAGAATCGGGAAAAATTGTTATAAAAATTAGGATTGCTAGGAGGGTAATAACTATCATAGAAACAGCAGGGCGGAGATCGGGATAAATTATCGTTTAAACCAAGCTCGATCGCACTCTCCACAATACCGTTCTGTGGAACTCCTGAACAATGAGGACTTACTATGACTAAAACCGTCGTTATCGATCCCGTCACCCGGATCGAAGGCCATGCCAAGATCTCGATTTTCCTTGACGATGGGGGGGAAGTGGATGACGTGCGTTTTCATGTGGTCGAGTATCGCGGTTTCGAGAAATTCTGCGAGGGACGGCCGATGTGGGAGATGGCGGGAATTACTGCCCGAATTTGCGGGATTTGTCCCGTTAGTCACCTACTTTGTGCCGCCAAAACCGGCGATAAAATTCTAGCGGTGCAAATCCCCCCTGCGGGTGAAAAACTGCGGCGCTTGATGAATTTGGGACAATTAACCCAATCCCATGCTTTAAGCTTTTTCCATCTTAGCAGTCCCGATTTTCTGCTTGGTTGGGAAAGTGACCCCGCCAAACGGAATGTTTTCGGTTTAATCGCCGCCGATCCCGACCTAGCGCGAGCAGGCATCCGTTTACGTCAATTTGGACAGAAAGTTATTGAACTTTTGGGGGCGAAAAAAATTCACCCCGCTTGGTCTGTCCCAGGAGGTGTGCGTTCTCCCTTAAGCGAAGAAGGGCGACAATGGATTAAAGAACGACTGCCGGAGTCTAAAGCGACTCTTTACACGGCTTTAAACCTTTTTAAAGGACTTCTAGACAATTTAACCACAGAAATCGCCGCTTTTGGTAATTTCCCTTCCCTGTTTATGGGATTGGTGGGTAAACGGGACGAGTGGGAACACTACGGTGGCCATATTCGTTTTACCGATAGTCAAGGCAATATCGTGGCCGATAACCTGAGCGAAGACAATTATCGCGATTATATCGGCGAATCAGTGGAAAAATGGTCTTATTTGAAGTTTCCCTACTATAAACCCCTCGGTTATCCCAACGGTATCTATCGAGTTGGTCCGTTGGCCCGGTTAAATGTTTGTTCCCATTTTGGCACGGAGGGGGCGGATATGGAGTTACGCGAATATCGCCATCGGGTCGGTGGTGTAGCCACCTCTTCTTTTTACTATCATTATGCTCGTTTAGTGGAGATTTTAGGCTGTTTAGAGCGTATCGAACTTTTAATCGACGATCCCGATATAGTTTCTCAACGCTGCCGGGCCGAAGCAGGAATTAATAATCTGCAAGGGGTGGGAGTTAGTGAAGCGCCCCGGGGTACTTTATTCCATGATTATAAAGTGGATGAAAATGGTTTGATTGAAACGGTGAATTTGATTATTGCCACGGGTAATAATAATTTAGCCATGAATCAAACGGTGAAACAAATCGCCCAACATTATATCCATGGTGGCGAAATTCCCGAAGCGATGTTAAACCGCGTGGAAGCGGGTATTCGTTGCTATGATCCCTGTTTAAGTTGTTCCACTCACGCGATGGGACAAATGCCGCTACAGCTAGAGTTAGTTAATGCAGCCGGTGAGGTGATTAATACTCGACAAAGGGGTTAATTATCTAAGTTGTTAGGGTGTTGGGAAATAGGGCAAATTCCTCCTAACACCCTAGGCCTCGATGACTCGATCGAGGATAATTAGAAAAAGTATTTTGACTCATAACCAAATCTAATCAAGAAGCCCAGTGACGATTCCCCTGCTAGAGTTATTTGTATTCGCCACCGTTTTGTGCGGATTTTTAGGAACATTCCTGAAAAAAAACTTAATCATGAAGATTATCGCCATGGATGTCATGAGTACCGGCGTTATCGCCTACTATGTGGTGATTTCTTCCCGTGACGGTTTGTTTACTCCCATCCTCAGTACAGTTAAACAGCAAAATTACGCCGATCCTGTACCCCAAGCAGTGATTTTAACAGCGATCGTCATCGGTTTTTCCATTCAGGCGTTAATGCTGGTGGGAGTAATGAAATTAGCCAAAGATAACCCCACCCTCGACAGCAGTGAGATAGAAAAAAATAACACACCATGAATACTTTAACGATCGCCTGGATAAGTTTACCCTTTTTGATCGGCTTTATCATCTATTTATTGCCGCGATTAGACAAATATCTGGCTCTCGCCGCCACTATTATCTCTCTCGCCTATTCTCTCCTTTTATTTAGCCAATCCTCCCCCATAACCCTCAACCTACTGGATAATTATGGTGTGAGACTGGTAGCCGATCAGTTAAGTGCCTATTTTATCCTCACCAATGCCCTGGTGACGATGGCAGTTATTTTTTATAACTGGGAAAGTAGCAAAACCGCCTTTTTTTACGCTCAAGCTATCATTCTCCACGGCAGCATTAATTCTGTCTTCGTCTGTGAGGATTTTATTAGCGTTTACGTTGCCCTAGAAGTAATTAGTATTGCCGCTTTTCTGGTGATTGCCTATCCTCGCAGCGATCGCTCTCTCTGGGTTGCCCTGCGTTATCTGTTTATCAGCAATGTGGCGATGTTATTTTACCTAATCGGCGCGGTTTTAGTCTATAAAGCCAATAATTCCTTTGCTTTTGCTGGTTTAAAGGACGCACCTCCCGAAGCCTTGGCTTTAATCTTCATGGGATTATTAGTCAAAGGGGGAATCTTTGTCTCGGGATTATGGCTACCGATGACACACTCGGAATCGGAAACCTCCGTCTCGGCGCTGATGTCGGGGGTGGTGGTAAAAGCGGGCATTTTTCCCCTCCTGCGCTGTGCTTTAATCCTAGAGGATTTGGATGTCCTAATTCGGCTTTTCGGGGTGCTAACGGCGATTTTTGGCGTGTCATACGCAGTGTTTGAAAAGGATAGCAAGCGGATGTTAGCCTTCCATACTATTTCCCAGTTAGGTTTTATTTTAGCCGCCCCGGTAGTCAGTGGTTTTTATACCCTTACCCACGGTTTAGTTAAATCTTGCCTATTTCTGTTAGCGGGAGTTTTACCCAGTCGCAATTTTAAAGAATTACAGCAACAATCGATCCCTAATTCCCTCTGGATTGCCCTAGTGGTTGCTAGTTTTTCTATCTCTGGATTCCCCCTATTATCTGGTTTTGGGGCGAAAGCGTTAACGATGAAAAATTTAGTTCCTTGGCAAGAAATTATGATCAATCTTGTGGCGGTGGGGACGGCGATTTCCTTTGCTAAATTTATCTTTTTACCCCACGCCGGTGGCGAAAGTAAACAGAAGCTAACTATCGGTTTCTGGATAGCAATAATTCTGCTCCTTGCCGCCCTATTTTTATCCAATGCCGTCTATGTTGAAGCTTATAATATCCCCAATATTATCAAAGCTTTAGCTGTCATTGGTGCCGGGTGGTGGTTATATCTGGGAGTTTTCAAAAAGTTATCCCTAAAATTATCGCGAGCCTGGGAACAATTTGATAATCTCGTCGGTATGATGAGTATAATGTTAGTTCTATTATTTTGGATGGTCTTAGCATGATCGGACATATAATTCTGCGTTTAACTATGTGGTTTTTGCTCACCGCTAATTTTACCCCCGCTAATATTATGATCGGGGTGGCTATTGCTTTTCTTTTGCCCCGTAATTTCGCCTCTAGCGAAACTTTAGGCGATTGGTTAAAGGTAATAATTAAAGTCTTTATAGCTATTCCCCAAGCTTATAAAGAAGCGTTTGAAATTATCTTTCGTCCCCACAAGGAAGAAGAAATTATTTTCGAGAGAATTTCGGGTAAACGTTCACCCAGATTGGCTTTTTGGGATATATTTCTGATTACCTTTACCCCGAAAACTATCGTCACCGAATACAAGGAAAATGAGGGTTATGAAGTTCATGTAATTAAACGGAGTACCCAGGGATGAATATTGTTCTCATTGCCATGATTGTCGCCCTATTAATTCCCCTTTATGAAGTGGCAAAAAATGATGACATCTGGCAAAAAATGGCCGCCTTTGCCAGTGCTTCCAGTAAATCATCGATTATTATTCTAGTGGTGTCGGTTCTGCGGGATGATTGGATGATTGGAGTGGTAGCAGTGATTATTCTCAGTGTCGGTAATGCTGGCTTTATGTTATTAGCACAAATTCTTAAACGACTGAACGAATCATGATTGACATTTTCAGTTATATCTGCATCGCTATCGGAGTTTTTTTCTGGTTTTGGGGAACGGCGCATCTTTTAGACAAGCGCTCGGTATTATATAAATTACATGGTCTATCTGTCGCTGATACTTTGGGTTCGATGGCGATTATTTTCGGGCTACTTTTGAAAGTTCCCCAAAATTGGCCTTTATTATTATTGGCAATAATTTCCCTAGCAATTTGGAACACCATGTTAGGCTACGTTTTAGCTTATACTTCTAGCGATCGAGAGTAGAATTAAAGATGAATGAAAGTTATCTCTATGTTATTGTTGCCCTCTTGCCTTTAACTGCGGCGATGGTGATGTTACAATCTAATCCCTATCAAGCTTTAGTAATTCGCGGGGTTTTAGGGGCAATAGCAGCCTTAGTTTATGCTTTATTAGGGGCGGCAGATGTATCTTTAACCGAGGCTTTGATGGGAACCATGTTAGCCGTAACTCTCTACGCGGTGGCGATTCGTTCTTCTTTAGTGATGCGTTTAGGAGTAATTGCCGAGGAAACCGATACAGTTTTAGAACAGTTAAAAACTCAACTACAAACGGTTTTAAGTAAGCGTTTTATGCGTTTAGAATTAGTTGCCTACAGTGATAAACAAGCTTTGCAACAGGCACTTAGGGATAAAGATATTCATGCCGTCTGTATCCGTCAAGACAATCCAGAAACCATCCCCTACGAAACCACAATTAGATTACCCTATCTCTACGATATTTTTAAAAATGAATTAACGGCAGCCAACACGATTTTAACTTGTATTGAAACCCCAAAATTAGAGGAGAAACACTAATGAAATGGATTTACACTCTAGCCGCCATTGCCTTCGCTGTCAAAATGGTAATTATTCCCAATACTGCTTCCTCTATATTATCCCTAGACATTGTTGAATCCCTGGTGCGCGACGGCGGTGTTCCTAATGCGGTTTCGGTGGTTATTTTTCGTAATCGTCTCTACGATACCATCTATGAAGTGATTGTTTTTACCATTGCCATTATGGGGGCGAATTTTCTTTTAGCCACAGAAAAACCCGCCAGTAAAATCCATCAATTTACCGACCAACCTTCAATTATTTTAGCCCGTTTAGGGGCAACAATTGCCGCTTTAGTGGGCATTGAATTAGCTATCCGCGGACATTTAAGTCCGGGGGGAGGTTTTGCCGCCGGAGTCGCTGGAGGTACGGCAATTGGTTTAATAGCCATTACCTCGTCTCCCGAATGGATGCAAGCAATTTATCGCCGTTGGCAAGCGGCAACATGGGAGAAAATTTCCGTCTTAGTTTTTATTGTTTTAGCCGCCATTACTCTCTCAGGATTTGAGTTACCCCACGGGGAATTAGGTGCGCTATTTAGTGGCGGTATTTTGCCGATACTAAACATTTTAGTCGCCGTTAAAGTAGCTTTAGGTTCCTGGGCAGTAATCCTCGTTTTTATCCGCTATCGCGGTTTATTGTGAGAGGTTAATATGGTCATTTCAATTAATACTAAATCCAGTTATTAAAAAGTGATTATTTATTTTCCGTTTTGCATGAGTGCCTCTCCTGATAAGTAGCCTGTACTCAACGGATTTAGTATAAGATTGATACTATCAACGGGCAGGGTAAGCGCATCTTAACAATCCTTGACAAAATGAACTTTATGTGAGTTGCTTACCCAGAGGACGATTCAAGCATATTTGAGTCGAATTTACCATCTCAATTGTTAAGCAAAAATAGACCAAATGGGTCGATTTCCTAACTATTCTAATTGACTGGTATCATTTGAAATGCCTACGCAGTAAGCGGATCACAAAATTGGCCAATTGTCAATAGCGTTTGAGATGCTCTCACCCTGCCCGCTTCCCCACTTCATAATTCATAATTAATAATTCTCTCTCCCCACTCCCCCACTTCCCCACTTCCCTCTCCCTAACCCCCAATAGCATAAATTAAGTTTTGTATCAATAATTTGCTAATTTTGCTGTTATATGCTATACAGTTACGCATCAAAACAGGATAGAAAAACGAGATTTTCTTAATTACCAGACATTTTCTCAAATTTTATGGCAACTCTCCCAGAGTCAAATTATCCTGAAAGAAATCCTCTCCTAGAAAATCCGACAAGACTCAGAGAAATTGTAGCCATTAATGCTTTTATCCTTGTATTAGGACTTCGATAATGAAAGAATTGGAGCGATACTATAAAGTTTTAGGGTTAGATCATGGGGCATCTCTCGATGAGATCAATCAAGCCTACAAAGATTTGGTGTTTATTTGGCATCCCGATCGCATTCCCAAAGATAATCAGCGTCTTTTGGAAAAAGCCACCGCTAAACTGCAAGAAATTAACCACGCTAGGGAACAATTGCGGCAAATTCATCAAAATTCTCCTAAACGCTCCAATTCCCCCCCTAAAACTGAAAAACAGCCCGCCCACGCCTATAAAACTGCGTCCCCCTATCAGCCTCACCCTAGCCAACCCAGCCAAAATTCCCAAACCCATAGTCAACAAACCCACAGTCAACAAACCCACAGTCAACACAGCCACTCCCAGAATAACCATCAGGTCCACAATCATGCCGCCTGGCGCCCTCACTATCGGGATTTAAACGGAGCCGATTTACAGGGAGCCAACCTGAAGGAAAAAGATTTCTCTAGTCGCAGTCTCATCGGGGCAGATTTAAGCCATGCCGACTTAAGCGATAGCTTCCTGCACAAAGTTAACCTAGAAAAGGCTAATCTGTACAAAGCTAATCTTTTTCGCGCCAATCTCCTCGAAGCTAACCTTAAAGGCGCAAATTTACAGGAAGCCAATCTCATCGGGGCAGATTTAAGCGGGGCGGATCTGTCGGCGGCGGATTTACGCGGGGCAAAAATTGGCTTTGGTAAGCGTATTATGGTGAAATTAACTGGAGCAATTTTAACAGGAACAATTCTCCCCGATGGTTCGATTCATCAATGAATAACCTCTTGCTAATTTTGATTTTTCTTTAATAGGAACTATCACCGGATGGGCATTTATTACACAATCGCTGCTGTTTTCCTAGGAATGCAATTAGCTGCAGAAGAGAATTTATCAGCGGCGAATCCTGATTTTTTACGTCTGCAAAAAGCTCTAGAAAAACACAATTTTATCGTCAAACTTGCCCCGCCACCAGTGCGAGGAGCCTATGGTTTATTTGATAGTAAAACTAGAATTATTTGGATTCATCCCCTAGTTTTTGACTTAGGTATTGCCCGACCAACATTAATTCATGAAGCTGTCCATGCCGCTCAACTTTGTCATGGAGGCAAAACAGTTAAAGCGCTTAATTTAGGCATAGAACCCCCAGCAATGACCAGAAGATTTTTTATGAATTATGAGGGTTTTAGCCGACAAATTGAAGCGGAAGCCTATACTGTTCAAGTTCAGCCCGATGGTCTAGATTTAGTGATTTCTTTACTGCAAAAATATTGTCCTTAGAAAACCTGTCCATAAATCTACCAATCCCGTTCTAATTCTTCGGCTACACGACGATAATCGGCGCTGGCTTCTTGGGCGTTTTTACCGCGCCAATTGGTAATAGCTACCCCGTCTAAAACGGCTTTTTCGTGAGCCTTATAATTTCTGACAAAAGCATGACAGGCGGGAATACCTAATTCTAATAAAGTATTTTGTGCTTCCAAAGTTTCCTTAAGACTACGAGAATCCACTTTTGTTAACAAAACCCGATAGGCAATTCCTAGGGGTTTAACTGCCGTGCGTACCGTGTCAATTAAAGCCATTAAATCCATCGGTGCGGGAGGAGTCGGTAAAATTAAATAATCTGATTCTGCTATTACTGCCGTAAGTAATTCGGAACGCAAAGCTGGTGGTGTGTCAATCACGATCAGATCATACTCGATAATTTGACGCAATTCTCCTAATTTCTCTGTATTAATTTGCTTGGCTAAATCAAATACCATACCCGCTTGATTTCTTTCTACCCACCAAGTGGAGGAACCCTGCGGATCCGCATCCACCAGCAAAACACGCTGATTCTGTCCCCAAATTGCCGCTAAATTAACCGCAGTGGTGGTTTTACCCACACCACCTTTACCGTTGACAACAGCGAGAATTTTTGGGCTATTAGGCTTTAATTGCGAGGTCATTTTCAGTTATCAGTTATTAGTTATCAGTTAAGTAAGTAGGCGTTAAAAGTTATCAGATGCCCCTCTTATTAAGGGGGGATCCCCCCGCCTACCGGCACCCCCCTTATCAAGGGGGGCAGGGGGGATCGAACCTAAAATCTATCTTCAATTTAATTATAACCAGCTACTTATCAGTTATCAGTTATCAGTTACCAGTTATCAGATTTGAGTTTTAAGTTCACTGATTACTGTTTACTGGACGGCTACGCCGTGCCTTTGGCAACACTGAAAAAAAGCTCCCCACTGATTACTGATTACTGTTTACTGATCACTGAATATAACTAACCAGAAAGTTTTTGATCTAAGATTTGGCTAGTTAATTTAGGATCGGCTTTACCGCCGCTTTTTTTCATGACTTGACCGACAAAAAATCCCTTAAGATTGGTTTTACCAGCACGGAATTTTTCTAACTCACTTGGATGGGCGGCGATAATGTCCTCGATCAGTTTTTCGATCGCAGAACTGTCAGAAATTTGTATTAATCCTTTCTTTTCCACCAGCGCTTTGGGTGAACCGCCCTGGGTGAGAAGTTCGGGTAAAATTTCCTTAGCAATTTTGCCACTAATTGTTCCGGTTTCAATCAGTTTAACTAATTCAGCTAAGTCTGACGCTTGCAGGGCGATTTCTGTGATCGTCAGCTTATTATTATTCAAATAAGCGGCGATATCTTGACTGATCCAGTTAGCAACTAATTTCGCATTTGCCCCCGCAATTACGGCAGTTTCAAAATATTCGGCCACGGTGCGATCATCGGTTAAAACCCTGGCATCGTAGGCGGAAAGACCAAATTCTTCTTCATAACGACGACGTTTACGAGCGGGTAATTCCGGTAATTCTTCCGCCCAAGCTTTTAACTGTTCGGGGGAGACTTCTAGGGGGGGTAAATCCGGTTCGGGAAAATAGCGATAATCGCTAGAACCTTCTTTTTTCCGCATACTAATCGTCCGTTGAGTAGCTTCTTCCCAAAGACGGGTTTCCTGTACGATCAATTCCCCATTTTTGATCGCTTCAATTTGTCGATCGATCTCGTATTCTATGGCTTTTTGGATAGCACTAAAGGAGTTCATATTTTTAATTTCTACCTTAGTCCCGAACTTTTCAGTGCCTTTTTTGCGAACGGAAATATTGACATCGCAGCGCAGGGAACCTTCCTGCATATTACCGTCACTGATGCCTAGATAACGCACTAAACGCCTTAATTCTTGGGCATATTCCGCCGCTTCGGCCCCAGTGCGTAAATCCGGTTCCGAGACTATCTCCAATAATGGTACACCTGTACGATTAAAATCCACGAGGGAATGGGTGGAACCGGAGAGACGTTCGCTGCCAGCATGAACCAGTTTTCCCGCGTCTTCTTCCATGTGCAGACGGGTAATGCCGATAATTTTGCGGCTAACTTCCTTAGTTTTTTTATCGACGATCTCGATTTCTAGTTGACCCTGTTCGACAATAGGGAGATCATACTGGGAAATTTGATAATTTTTCGGCAGGTCGGGATAAAAATACTGTTTGCGATCAAATTTGCTATGAGGTGTAATTTTACCATCGATAGCTAATCCCAGTTTAACGGCACTGGCCAGGACTTCTTGGTTAAGGACGGGTAATACCCCCGGATAACCCAAACAGATGGGACAGACGTTAGTATTGGGGGGACTATCGAAGTTGGTGGGACAGGAACAAAATATCTTGCTTCTGGTGTTCAGTTGACAGTGGGTTTCTAAACCGATAATTGCTTCGTATTCAGTGGCAGACATATTTTCTCGCTCTCGCCGACACAGGAATGATCTGTTTAATCATTATAGTCGCGATTCTGGAGCATTCCCTCCCTTCATAAAACTTAATAATGTAGTTACTAATCACTTTAGTCACCTTTAATATAGCCCAAAAAAGATAATTTATTCAACCAATGTCCGCCATTATTTTTAATTTGATCAAAGGCATAAGATTAAAGAAGCTTATCGATAATTTTTCACCGATAAACCTAGCCTTTCTAGTATCGACCACCGACCACCGACTCCCGAAAACGAAAACTTCCCAACTCACCATGAAGATAACCGACATAAATCGTAGCAAAAATTAACTTCTAGAGACGAGATATTTGCTTAGTATAGAAACAGAGAGATTATACCTAAGAACTGACCCCATAACCGCCCAAAAGCAATATAAGCGGCGAAAGTGATCATTTTCTAGGCGAGTAATTGACGATTTTTACTTTTTACTCAATTTTATGTCTTTAACTCTCTCAGAACAACTCAAACGAGAACAATTATCCTACCCTCAAACTCTCCTCCATCATCTGCAAAAGTTACGGCATTTTGTGACAGTAGAAGGAGAGGAGAAATTGCAGCAGTGGAAAAACCTGATTGAAAAGGAGAATTTTCAACCTAGCACCCGTAATTTAGCCTATTATCTCGCCCTGAGACAAGAAGATATCCGGGATTTACAATTAGCTTTAATGCCCTGGGGATTATCTTCCCTAGGTCGGATTGAATCGAAAGTTTTACCGACCCTCGATGCCGTAATTGCCACTTTAGGGGCGGTTTGTCATCAAGAAGCCTCATTATTGCCAAAACATCCGCCTTTAGAGGCATTTTTTCAAGGCGATCAACTTTTAGCCTCCCATAGCGCCGAAGTTTTCGGTCTGCCTTCCCCCCGGCGTCGGGTGCGAATTATGGTGACAATGCCGACGGAGGCGGCAACTGACCCCGATTTTATCGCTCAATTACTGCGTTGCGGGATGGACTGTATTCGCATTAATTGCGCCCATGATGGCCCGAAAGAGTGGCAGGGAATGATCGAAAATCTGCGCGAGGCGGTCAAAAATCCCGAAAATTTAATCAATGGACATACCTGTAAAGTTTATATGGACTTAGCTGGGCCAAAAATCCGTTTAGAAGAGATTTTAGCCCCCCAGTCCCAAACCAGACTATATCAAGGGGATTTTCTCCTCTTAACCACCCAACCGCCCCATACTGCCCATCCTCAGTATTTTCAGGCTAATTGTTCCCAACCGGAAATTATTCCCCAAATTCCCGTCGGGGCGAAAGTTTGGATTGATGATGGTCATATCGGGGCTGAAGTTATTGCCATAATGCCGGAAGGTCTTTTACTAAAAATTACCCACGCCAGAGAGAAAGGGGAAAAACTGAAAGCAGATAAGGGCCTAAATTTCCCCGATACCGTCTTAAATATCGATCCTTTGACCGCAAAAGACCGGCAAGATTTAGATTTTATTGCCGAAAATGCCGATATTATCGGTTACTCTTTTGTACAAAAAGCCAGCGATATCGAGACACTACAGCTAGAGTTACAAAGTCGTTTGGGGGATGCTTGGCGACAAAAAGCAATCGTGGCCAAAATAGAAACACCTTTAGCCGTAAAAAATCTACCGGAATTAATCATTCATGCCGCCGGTAAACAACCTTTTGGGGTGATGATTGCCCGGGGTGATTTGGCCGTAGAAATTGGCTATCAAAGACTCGCAGAAATTCAAGAGGAAATTCTCTGGTTATGCGAAGCGGCCCATATTCCGGTAATTTGGGCTACCCAAGTCCTAGAAAATCTGGTCAAGAAAAGTATTCCCTCCCGGGCCGAGATTACCGATGCCGCTATGGCCGAAAGGGCCGAATGTGTCATGCTGAATAAGGGGGAATATATCCGAGAAGCGGTGGCAATTCTCGATGATGTTTTACAAAGAATGCAGAGCCACCAAGCTAAAAAAACGCCCCAATTACGCGCTCTCCATTCTTGGGTTTAGGCAGTTTCAGTTATCAGTTATCAGTTATCAGTTATCAGTTGAGTAGGTAGGCGTTAAAAATTATCAGATGCCCCCCTTATTAAGGGGGGATTAAGGGGGGATCGAACCTAAAATCTATTTTTAATTTAATTATAACCAGCTACTTATCAGTTTTCAGTTATCAATTATCAGTTATTAGTTTTCAGATTTGAGTTATTAGTTCACTGTTTACTGATCACTGTTTACTGATCACTGAAAAAACTTCCCACTCCCCCACACCTTTTCAACAGGATTGAGAATCAGAGGCAAATTAACGCATATTATTGACCGCACCACTAACCAAACCAGCGCTAACATAGCGACCATAACCATCAAGACGGTTTTGTTGAGCGATTCGGGAGGGATTATTGACGAGATCGGCAACTCCCACACCCATCATCACCACGGAGATAACTGCGATTAAGTAGTTACGGACAAAAGTTGGATTTTGGTGGCTGACTAACATGGTTGTTACCTCTCTTTCCTGTCGATAACCTTAGAATACGAGAGGGTTTGGGGTGATGTCAGTCCCATAATTCCGGGTGACAGAAGTGGAAAAAAGTGGAATCCACAGACAAGCTATGATTTTTTGTCGATTAGAATCGGTAAATAGGGAATCGGGAACAGGAAAAGGGCAATATTCGTCATTAATCTGGTTAAATAATCAGTAAATTGCCTAAAAACTGACATATTCTCCAGAATATGACCCTAGAAACAGCGATTATGACCATAAAATTTTTCTGGCCTTTAGTTTTAGGATTATCTATTGTTATTATTGACAATGGGCAATATTTGAGAGCAGAAACGGTAACTTTGAGCGCCAGTCAACGGCAACAACTGCGATCGCTAGATGCTAAGATTATTTTACCTAACTATATCCCCCCCGGATTTCGGGCCAGCGAGATTAAAATCCTCGCAGAAGAGGGGAAAGGATACGCAGTCCTCTTTGAAAATGCCGAGAATAGCTGTTTTTTGGTGGAAGGAATCGAAAACGCCAGGGGCGATGATGGTTTAGAATTAGAGGGAACCCTAGCGCTCAATTCCCCACTATTTGGAGAAGGATACTGGCTTAATTATGGTACACCCAAAGACTCGGAATTAAGGCAACAATTTCCCGAACCCGATTTGTATTCCGATTGGATGAAAATGGGAGAATATTTTTATCGTCTCAGTGGGGCATTAATTGCCCGGGAGGAGTATGATTATCCTAATTGCCGTCAAGATATTTCCCCATCGGAAGCGGTTAAAATAATCGAATCTTTTGGAGATAACAATTAAATTGAATTTATCTACAGTCATTTCTAATCTACAACAAAAAGGCAAGGAGCGGTTAGCTTGGTCTGATTTTTGCTGGTTAGGATTAGTAATAATTTTGGGACTGGTTATTAGGTTAATACAATTAACGAGCAAACCTCCCTGGACGGATGAATTTGCCACTATGGTTTTTAGTATTGGCAATAATTACCAGATAGTGCCGTTAAATCAAATAATTTCCCTAGACACTTTATTAGCACCTCTCCAGAGCAACCATCAGGCAACTATTGCCGATGTAATTAAATTAGTTATTCAGGAGGACAATCATCCACCTTTATATTTTATTTTCGCCTATCTCTGGAATAAATTATTCTTTGATCGGGGAGAATATGTATCTTTAGAAGGAATGCGATCGCTGGCAGTTTTTTGGGGAGTTATTTCGATTCCTCTAATTTATTTTATCAGTAAATTGGTCTTTAAATCAGGCTCGATCGCTTTTCTGGCGGCGATTTTAATGGCGGTTTCTCCCTATGGGGTTTTTATCTCCCAAGAAGCGCGTCATTATACTTTAGCGGTTGTATTTGTCCTCATATCTTTAGGCTGTTTTCTTAAGGCAAGCAGCAAAATTATCGACCATAAGAGAATATCCCATACTTTGGTTTTTTTCTGGTTAATTGTCAACTGTCTCGGGTTATTAGTTCACTATTTTTTTAGTTTAACTATCCTCGCGGAAGCGATAACTTTATTATTGATTTTATCCAATCAATTCAAACAAAAAAACTTTTGGATAACTAATTGGTGGCGTTTAAGTTTAGTTTTTTTAGGTAACTTGAGCTTTATTATTATTTGGTTTATCACGTTTGTCCCCAAAGATTATGGCAATCAGATGACTGGTTGGATTCAGAGAGACAATGATAGTTTTTTGTCCGTAATTAGCCCCTTTTTTCAATTGCTGGGAACATTAATTACTATGCTTTCCCTGCTCCCCGTTGAATCAGAATCTTTAATAATTATTTTGATTTCTGGGGCAATAATGATCGGGTTTTTTCTCTGGATTATCCCACAATTAAAAACAGCGTGGCTAGACTCCTATAAACCAGAATTAGGCATTCTCTCGGCATTTTTTCTCAGTTCAATTGCTATTTTCTTTGTCATCACTTATCTGCTTTCGATCGATATTACCCGGGGAGCTAGATATAGTTTTGTTTACTTTCCCTCGGTAATTTTAATTCTGGCAATTTTATTAGATAATTGTTGGCAAAGGAAGCAGAAAAGAATAGTAATTATTGTCATTATCATGGCTTTAGTTAGTTCCCTAAGTGTGACTTTTAATTTAGGCTATCGTAAGTATTATCGCCCAGATAAATTAGTTACCACCATCGAAAATAATAGCCGTTATCCGTTAGTAATTGCCACTAGCTATAGGAGTTTGGTGCAGGTGGGAGAAATGATGGGAATTGCTTGGGAATTTAACCAAAGATTTCCCGATAAAAACCCTAAGTTTATCTTAGTTAACCCAGAACAAAAGCCAAATTTTAATCTGTCATCTTCTCTTCCTTTTGAATTATGGTTAATTAATTTCCATTCTTCAATAGATTTATCGGACTGTCAACCTTCAGAGTTATCCTCCAATTATGTAACAGGTTATGAATATCAAAAGTTTCTCTGTGGGCGATCAATGGATTATAATAGTAAAGTTAAGTAGGGCTATTAACTATGATTATTTGGGTAAATGAACAGATTGACCCCTGCGGTTTAGTACAAGCTTGTATTGCCTGTCAAGATGAACAAGCAGCAAAAGATTGTCATCAAAGTTGGTTAACCAATCTTACGGACGAACAAAAACAAGCGGGATGGGTGGCAGTTTTAAGAACCGTAGAATCCTGGGATGATGTACCAGTAAATGCTCTGAAGTTAAGTTATTAACTAGGGTTTGCGGCAAAAAGTTTTGCGTGGGTGTGGGGTGTTTTTAAAGTTGAATAGGGAGTTAATCCCACTATTAACAACGTCAATCGATGACAAAATTTTGGCTGCCAGAGCTTTGAGAGCAAAAACAGGCGAAAAGACAGAAGAGAAAGGAGATATCTGGCTAAAATAACGTCAGTTCGGGTTAGGCAGATTTTACCATGACTTTCAGGAAAGAATAGGACTGACTGGCTAAGGTAAAATTAGGGTTTCGGCTTATCTTGAACTGAGGTTAAAATAAAAAATATTTCAGTTATCAATTTTTCATGAATATCAGACAAGAAATCACTTTATTGATGATGTGCATGGCATTTTCGAGTACATTTTTCGGTGAGGTTTTCGCTGCTCCACGTCTTGACTGGCACAGTGCCGATTTTGAAGGTCTGCGAGTAATTGCCGAGTCAGCTTGGAAGACCGAATACGAAGCAAAGAAACGCGGGGAAGAACTACACTTCAAATATGGATTTCAAAATCTGGGTATTCTTTGGATTCCTTACTATAGTAATCTATCGGGAAAATCGCTCTATCAAACAATTATCGTTCCAGAGGGCAATTGTGATCGATTTTTACAAGAGAATATTCGACGAATCAATCGCGATGCCTACTGCTTTACACCCAGTAATCGTGGTTTAGCCCCCAACCGTCGAGGTGGTCGGATTTTCTAATTTTATATCTCCCTGGCTGTGGTAATTCTCAACTCAATTTTAGAGTGAGCAAGAAGGCTAAAGCCTAAAATAAAAAAGAGGGCAGGTTTTACCCCACCCTTTGATCCTACTTTAAACGAATCACTAATCTGCGATCGGGTTCCACGCCGCGACTTTCCGTGGTTAAATCGTTTTCTTCCTGAAAAAAGGCATGAATTTGGCGACGTTCCGCCGAAGATAGGGCTTTTAATTCTATTTCCTGCCCTGTTTGCCGCACTTGCGTCGCCGCTTGATTCACCCAGTCGAAGAGTTCTGACTGTCTTTGTTGACGATAGCCGTTGATTTCGACAATATAGAACTGATGTTCTGCTGACTCGACACCAATATTTAGAATCGTATTAGCTAGGGATTGAATCGCATCTAGTCCCTCACCCTTGTTAGCGAGGAGGAGTTCCACTTGTTGGGGACTCAATTGACTGCTATCAATAATCAACCAACAGGAGGAAGGTCCAGTTCCCAATTCCTGCACACCAATCTGGACATCTGCGGGCATGGCCATCAACTTTAGCAGTTTTTCCAGCCATTGTTTAGCTTTCTCGCTATTTTGCTCCCATATACTCATTACGATGTTTTTTCCTTTTTCTTGCTAGAACGTTTTTCAAAGGGGAGAGCATCGCGGGATTTTTCCGTTTTTTCCTGTTCCGCTACCAATTTTTGCAGGTTTTCCGGTAACGGTTCCCGCATCAAAATCACCGTTTGAATAGTTTGGAAGATGTTCGCAGTTAAGATATACATCAATACCCCCGCCGGTAAGGGGAAAAACAGGAACATCATACTAAAAATTATCGGGGTGATTTTATTCACCGTTTGCTGTTGTTGGGCTGCTCCCCCCGAAGGCGCACCGGCGCCGGATAACTCTTGGTTAACATAGATACTAATGCCGAAAGCGATCACCATCGCCAAGATATCCCAGTGAATTTCACCATTCGCACCGGTTGCCCCAATTCTTCCCAGGGCCTCAATAAAGAGAAAACCCGTATTAGCGGCAATCCCCGGCACGATAACTTTAATACTGGCATCTCCGGGGGCTAAAGCGACGATGGAACCGTCTTCATTAACTTGCACCAGTTCTTGACCTTTAACCACCTCGTAGGTGGGTTTTAGGTTATTTTCGGGTGCTTCCGTGGCTAATTGGCTTAAAGACTTGCCCTGGTCGTTTTGCAGGTCGATTTTTACCTGTTCTCCCGGGGCGATTTTATTGCCTTGGGGTAAAAAAGCGGTGATGGGATAGTGGAGAGACTCGTCAATATAGACGTTTTGGGGTTTGGTGCCATAGGGTTGGCGCTGGACGAGGGCGATTTGTTCGCTTGGCAGCACTTGTAAATCGACGGTATAGTTAATATCCGAGAAAGGGGAACCCCGCAGCGTCGCAAATAAAGCCAAAAGAATCGGCATTTGTAATAACAGGGGTAAACAACCGGCTAGGGGATTGCCCAACTCCTGCATTAATTTGCCCATTTCCTCCTGTTGTTTTTGCGGGTCATTTTTGTAGCGTTGTTGAATTTCTGCCTGTCTTTCCTTCATCAAGGGTTGAGTGATTCGCATTTTTCTCATATTGCGAATCTGGCCGGCACTGAGGGGAAAGACGGCAAATCTCACCACTAGCGTTAAAGCAATGATGGCGAAACCGTAACTATGCACAATCCGAAAGAAAAAATCTAGGATTGGCAACATGATATTTGTGGAAATAAATCCGACTCCAAAATCCATGGGTTTAATCTATGCCTTCTCGTTTAATGGGGGTTCACTTTGACAAATCTAATTTATCGAATCGCGGCGATCGATTATTTTGTTTTATTGACTGATGATCGATTCTAGGGGACGACCGGTTTTATCGGCGACTCTTTCGGCAATATAGTCATGAATTTCCCGGAATTTCGGCATCGCGCGCATTTCTAAACGACTTCTATCCTTGAGAGTTACGACAATATCCCCCCAAACACCAATTCCTCTCGGCATTTTTGCCACTTTTGCCACTTCTGAATAGATAATATCCGTGCGATCGCGTCCCATCCAACCCCCGGTGATCGAAATCCGCCGATCGGTTATCTTATATCTTAACCAGATTGCCCGTACCACTGCCCCAACGGTTAAAGGCAAACAAATCACCGTAAATCCTAGCAGGATATTGATGATTAGGTCGCCGATGTGCGGACCGCCTTCATAAAAAGTTTCTTCTTTAATGCCCATGAATTATATTCGCCTTCACTAACAACTGCTTTAATTCTCGCAAAAAATGTTCATAATTGCACTCGATCGCCCCTGGACGGATAATGATTATCCCTCGCCATCCTGCCGCTATTTCTGGCAATAACTGCCGAATTACCGCTCGTATTTGCCTTTTTAGTCGATTACGAACCACCGCTTTTTTACTAACTTTCTTGCTAATCGAGATACCAAAACGACTGGGGCCGGGGGCATCTGGGCAAGAATCCTCTAAACTAATTAAGGTTAAGTGGGAACCGTGATAACGCCTCCCTTTTCCATAGACAGCTTGAAAATCCTGTCGATGTTTTAAGCGATGAACTTGGGGTAGTCCCACGAAAATTAGTCGGTTCCCAGAATAACCTAAACACTTAAACGATAGCGCCCTCTTTTCCGACGAGCTTTAATTACTTTACGTCCGTTGACGCTACGCATTCTCGCTCTAAATCCGGAAGTGCGCTTCTGTTTGCGCGTGGTTCCTTCTAAAGTACGTTTACTCACTGGTGATTTTTCTCCTTAAGATAGAGTTACTCTATAGATATAAAGACACAATTTTTAATTATAACAAAATTACTAGGAATTTGGAAGCCCATGGTCAAGCTCCGTTTTGGTCGAGATATATGTAATTGTCTCCCGGTGGCTGAAAAGCGGGAATGGTTAGTCACTAATGGTATTGGGGGTTTTGCTGCGGGAACTGTGGCCGGATTGCTAACTCGCTGTTATCATGGCCTGTTGATCGCTGCTTTGGCTCCACCGACGAAAAGAACGCTTCTTGTGACTAAAATCGATGAATCGGTACAATATAACCAGAAAATTTATCATCTGGCCAGCAATCGCTGGTTAGGTGCTACGATCGAACCGCAAGGCTATATTAATATCGAAAGTTTTCATCTGGAAGGCACAATTCCCGTCTGGACTTTTACCTGTGGGGATGCCTTACTAGAAAAGCGCATTTGGATGGAACAGGGAGAAAATACCACCTATACTCACTATACCTACCGTCGTGGCAATTCTCCCCTAACTCTCAATCTGACTGCTTTTGTCAATTATCGTGATTTTCACGGCAATACCCAGGGTTTTAACTGGCAAATGGATATTATTCCTCTGGAAAAAGGAGTAAGAGTGATTGCCTATGACCATGCTGTACCTTTTTATCTATTAATCAGTCAAGGAGAGGTTTTTCCCGCTCATATCTGGTATTATCGCTTTGATTTGGCCGTGGAACGTTATCGTGGTTTAATCGATCGGGAAAATCATCTCCATGGGGCTAGTTTTTCGGCTACTCTTAAAGTGGGAGAATCGGTGACAATTGCCGCTAGTACCCGTCCCGATCCGAATTTAAACGGTCAATCTTCTCTAGAGTCTCGCTATCGCTACGAGAGTAGTCTGATTAATCCCCAGCAGCCGCCATGGATTCAACAACTTACCCTCGCTGCCGACCCGTTTATCGTTAGTCGTCCTCTCCCCGATGAACCAGAGGGCAAAACGATAATCGCGGGTTATCCTTGGTTTGGTGATTGGGGTCGCGATACGATGATCTCCCTAAGAGGATTAACTTTGACTACAGGCAGACCTGCGATCGCGCGTCAGATTTTACTAACTTTTTCCCGTTATCTAGACCGGGGTTTATTGCCGAATTTGCTACCCGATGGCGGAGAAATACCCGAATATAACGCTGTCGATGCTATTCTTTGGTATTTTGAAGCCATTCGTTCCTATTTTAACCAAAGCCAAGATTTTGAGTTTCTCAGAACTATTTATCCCGCTTTAAAGGAAGTGATCGCTTGGTTTCGTTGCGGTACTCGCTACAATATTCACCTAGATGATGATGGTTTGATCTATGCCGGCGAAACGGGAGTACAGTTAACTTGGATGGATGCCAAAGTTGATGATCGGGTGATTACTCCCCGCATCGGCAAACCCGTAGAAATTAATGCCCTTTGGTTCAATGCCCTAAAAATTATGGTTCAATTTGCCCAGTATTTGAGCATGGATGCCACTGATTACGAAAAAATGAGAAAAATGACCTTACAAGGGTTTTCTCGCTTTTGGGACGATTCTCTGGGGTATTGTTATGATGTTTTAGATACGGACAAGGGTAATGATGCCAGTTTACGACCGAATCAACTTTTTGCCGTGTCTTTGTCGGTGGAGGAGTTATTAAATTCCCCACAGAAAAAGGCCATTGTCGATATTTGTGCTTTAAAATTGTTGACTTCTCGCGGTTTGCGATCGCTAGATGTGGATCATCCTGATTACCGTGGCGTTTACAGTGGCGATCGCTTAAAAAGAGATAGTGCCTACCATCAGGGGACAGTCTGGGGATGGTTATTAGGGGCATTTATCGAAGCCCATCTAAAAGTCTATCGCGATCCCATCCTAGCCGAGAGTTTTTTAACACCGATGATTGACCATCTTCGGGATAGCTGTATCGGTAATTTAAGTGAAATTTTCGATGGTAATGCTCCTTTTACCCCTAGGGGAGCTTTTGCCCAAGCATGGACGGTGGCAGAGGTATTAAGGGTTTGGCAAGTGATCCGAGAATTTTCGCCATAATCCTTTAAAATGAGCGATTGTTAGGTGTGTTAGGCCAGCTAAAAGTCCGACCCTAAAAACCTCAGTTCGACCGTTATAGACAAAACTCTCATGCAGAAACCGCAAGTTATTTTTCTCGATGCTGTGGGTACTCTTTTTGGAGTAAAAGGCAGTGTCGGAGCAATTTATAGTCAAATAGCAGCTGATTTTGGGGTAGAGGTGGCGGCCGAGCCTCTAGAACAGTCTTTCTCCGCTATTTTCCCCACTTCTCCCCCCCTAGCTTTTCCTAACGTTGAACTGGCACAAATTCCTCAGTTAGAGTATCGCTGGTGGCGATCGCTGACTGGAGCAGTTTTTAATGATTTAGGTTATCTGGAACGATTTCCCGATTTTGAGGCTTTTTTTGGCGAACTTTATCATCATTTTGCCACGGCCGAGCCTTGGGTCCTGTACGAGGATGTCATTCCCGCTTTAAGACTCTGGCAGATTCAGGGGATCGAGTTGGGCATTATTTCTAATTTTGATAGTCGTATCTATCAAGTTTTGGCCGAATTAGGCTTAGAATATTTTTTTCGATCGATCACGATTTCTTCTCAGGTAGGAGCAGCTAAACCCGCTCCTGAAATTTTTCAGATTGCCCTGGAAAAACATGATTGTCCTCCCGCACAAGCTTGGCATATTGGCGATAGTAAAAAAGAGGACTACCAAGGGGCAAAAGTCTTGGGTATAGAAGCATTTTTAATTAAAAGAGCCAGAGGGTTTGCTGAATAAATCTAAAAACCTTCTCCCCACTTCCCACTTCCCACTTTCAAGTCAGTGGGGATAGGGGATAGGGAGGGAATACAGACCCTACCGGCTAATACCTAACCCTCAAACCAGTTTAATCCCCATCGGGATTTTAGACCGATTCCTGGGATGGAATGGAAGTAGATTCTGACTGATCAGCATTAGGGTCTGTCTCTTTGGGGGCAGCCACTTTTACCAAAGCATGACGCAGAACCTGTTCTCCGAGAGTGTATCCTCGCACTAACTGCTCCACCACCGTGCCTTCGGGATGTTCATCGGTGTACTCCCGCATCATCGCTTCGTGGTAGGTGGGATCAAAGGGTTGACCTTCTGGACGCATGGGGGAAACGCCTAAACGCTTGAGACTGTCCACTAAGGTTTTATAGACCCCTTGGTAACTCTTGTGAATACCCATCTCGCCATCATTAGCTGGTTTAATTTGAGTACGGGCGCGCTCAAAATTATCCACCACACCAAGAATTTCCATCAGGGTTTTGCCCTTGATTTTTGTTTCCAGTTCCTCTTTTTCCTTGGCTGTGCGTTTGCGAAAATTGTCGAACTCGGCTGCTAGAGTGATATAGCGTTTCTTGTAGGCATCAACCTGTTGGGTTTGTTCCTCTAACTGCTGTTTGAGAGTGTCGATTTCCTCTTGTAGAAAATCGATAGTCATTCCCTCCAGAAGGGATTTTCCCTCGCTAGAGGCGGCCTGGTCTTTCACCGTTTTGGCTTGATCAGTGACAGTAGCTTCCGATTGGTTTGCAAGAGATTCAGGGGAATTAGAAAAGGATTCCTGGTTTTCGTCGAAAATTGCTGAGGTATTTGGTTCTGCACTCATGGTATAGGATTTTAGTGGGGAATTTGGCAATATATGACCGTTTAATGCTGATTTTGGTCTTTAAGTACCAGCTAATAATCAAGGTTTAACCCTTAATGTAACATTTTGTGGACAATATCCGTAACTAGATATAGGCAGCCCCGATAAATAATCAGTGATCTGGAAAAATTTTTGCTAGAATGCAATTTTCTCGGTAGAATTGGAGAAATTAAAGGGTAGTGGAGAGGTTAGGAATCGTCTATGACATTTTCTTCCAAGAAAACCCGTGCTGTTGCCCTACGCAATTACTTTTCCCCCTTTGGTAACAAGTTGGTGCAGTCGGGCTATATCGGTGCCGAGCAAATGCAACAGGCCCTGGTGGAAACACGGAAATCGGGACGATCGTTAGTAGAAATATTACAAAAACTAACCGGGCGACCTTTGCCCCCGGATTTACGGCGACAGTATAAGAAAAACCAGTTATTTGAACTAAAAATTCTCTACGGAGTCGAATCGCTCGATCCCGAATTGAGCGATGTGGATGGACTGGAAATAGCCAGGCTAATCGATTCTTTGATTCCGATCGATCTTTGTCGTCGCTATCGTCTCATCCCCCTGCGTCGAATCGAAGGAGAGCCAGCTTCAATTTTGATAGCCATGGTCGATCCCGACAACCTAGAGGCTACGGACGATATTAATCGTATCCTTCGCCCCAGGGAGTTAGGTTTACAGCGTTTAGTGATTACCAGCGAAGATTATGAAAGATTACTGGAAAAATTCCACTGGGCCCAACCGGAACTAGAAAGGGAAAAAGCCAGACTCGAAAAAGAAAAAGAACTGGAAAAACTCTCGGATCTCACCGATATTGTCGCCAGTATTGAGGTGGTCTCTGGTGCTAACGATGAAGTGGCCGATGATCTCGGAGAAGGAGACGCTAATCAAGCCCCCGTCATCAACCTGGTCAATAAAATTCTAGCTAAAGCCCTACAGGAAGGGAGTTCCGATATTCACATCGAACCCCAAGACGAATTCCTGAAAATTCGCTTTCGCAAAGATGGAGTTCTTCATCAAGCTTTTGATCCACTGCCGAAAAGAATTACCCCGGCGGTCACTGCCCGTTTTAAAATCATGGCCGATCTCGATATCGCCGAACGTCGTCTTCCCCAAGATGGTAAAATTCGGCGGATGTATCAAGGGCGGAAAGTGGATTTTCGGGTTAATACCCTGCCCAGTCGCTACGGGGAAAAAGTCTGTTTACGGATTCTCGATAACTCCTCTACCCAGTTGGGTTTAGATAAACTAATCACCGATCAAAAGACCCTGCAAATCGTCCGAGACTTGGCCAGTCATCCTTTTGGTCTGTTGTTGGTGACAGGCCCCACCGGTTCGGGTAAATCCACCACTTTATACTCGGTGTTAGCCGAAAGAAATCACCCTGGGGTCAATATCAGTACCGCCGAAGATCCGATCGAATATTCTCTACCGGGCATCACCCAGGTGCAGGTAATTCGCGAAAAAGGCATGGATTTCGCCTCGATTCTGCGGGCCTTCATGCGACAAGATCCAGATATAATTCTGGTGGGGGAAACTAGGGACAAGGAAACAGCTAAAACAGCGATCGAGGCCGCCTTAACCGGTCACTTGGTCTTAACTACCCTACACACCAACGATGCCGCAGGTGCGATCGCTTGTCTCGATGAGATGGGGGTTGAAACGTTTATGATTTCTGGTTCTCTGTTGGGAATTTTGGCCCAGCGTCTGGTGCGGCGCGTCTGTACCGAGTGTCGAGTCGCCTATCACCCCACCCAAGAGGAATTGGCTCGTTTTGGTCTTTCCGCTGCCAATGAACAGGAAGTGACCTTTTATAAGGCTAATACCCTGACCATAGCGGAAATTCAACAGGCGCGAAGACAGGGTAATCTCTGCGTCAAGTGTAACGGCAGCGGTTATAAAGGTCGCATCGGTGTTTATGAGGTGATGCAGAATAGTGAACGACTACAGCAATTAATTAACCAAGGGGCAACCACCGATCGCATTAAGGAGGCGGCCGTCGATGAGGGTATGATGACACTCCTAGCCTACAGTTTAAATTTGGTGCGCGAGGGTTACACCACCCTCGAAGAAGTGGAACGGGTGACATTTAGCGATTCTGGTCTGGAAGCGGAATTAAAAGCTAAACGGAAAAGCGGTTTAATCTGTAGTGGTTGTCGCGCCGAACTACAACCAGAATGGCTCGATTGTCCCTATTGTATGAGACCGCGATTTAGTTATTAAGACAGTTTTTCAGTGATCGGTGATCGGGGAAGTCCGGAACAGGCAAAAGTGTTATGAATTTGTCTCCTGACGGAAAAGAGGGTGTAGGGTGTGGGGTGTGGGGTGTAGGGAAAGAAACCTCTTTCATCTGTGGGGGTGAAAATTTTTTCATCGGGACTGGCTCCTATCTCCTTTTCAGTTTTTACTTTATACGATAGATGGAGTTTAACTTATGGACTTAATGATCGAAGATTTAATGGAACAATTGGTGGAGATGGGCGGTTCCGATATGCACATTCAGTCCCGTGCGCCGGTCTATTTTCGCATTAGTGGCAAACTCACCCCGATTAATGAAGAATCTTTAACCCCGCAAGATTGTCAGAAATTGATTTTTAGTATGCTCAATAATACTCAAATAAAAGAGTTAGAGCAGAATTGGGAATTAGACTGTTCCTACGGGGTGAAAGGATTAGCAAGATTTAGGATCAATGTTTATAAAGAAAGGGGAGCCTATGCAGCTTGTTTACGCGCTTTGTCCTCCAAAATTCCTAACTTTGAACAATTAAATTTACCAGAAGTGATCCGAGAATTATCGGAAAGACCGAGGGGATTAATTCTCGTAACTGGACAAACAGGCTCAGGTAAAACTACCACTTTGGCATCAATTTTAGACTTAATTAATCGGACTAGGTCTGAACACATTTTGACTGTAGAAGACCCAATCGAATACGTTTTTCCTAATATCAAAAGCCTGTTTCACCAACGACAAAAAGGAGAAGATACCAAGAGTTTTGCTAACGCATTAAGATCAGCTTTACGAGAAGATCCTGATATTATCCTTGTGGGAGAAATGCGGGATTTAGAAACAATTAGTTTGGCAATTACGGCGGCGGAAACCGGTCACTTAGTCTTCGGAACCCTACACACTAGCTCGGCAGCGGGAACAGTGGATCGGATCATTGACGTTTTCCCCTCTAACCAACAGTCACAAATTCGCGCCATGTTATCCAATTCTTTACTAGCAGTTTTTAGTCAAAACCTAGTCAAGAAAAAAAATCCTAAACCGGGGGAATTTGGCCGGGCAATGGTACAGGAAATCATGGTGGTAACTCCAGCGATCGCTAACCTAATTCGCGAAGGAAAAGCCCCCCAAGTTTACTCAGCAATTCAAACGGGAATGAAGCTAGGAATGCAAACTATGGAACAGGGATTAGCTAATTTAGTTGTTAGCGGTGTTATATCCTTTGAAGAGGCAATTTCTAAAAGTAGTAAACCCGATGAATTACAACGTCTTGTCGCCGGGGCCAGTGCTAACGCCAAAACTAAAGCCCGTTTCTAATGATAAATACTGTTTAAAAAGCATAGGAGATTGGGAAGTGGGAAGTTTTTTCAGTAAACAGTGAACTGATAACTGATAACTGATAACTGATAACTGATAACTGATAACTGATAACTGATAACTGATAACTGATAACTGATAACTGATAACTGATAACTGATTTGTCCTATGCCTACTTTTGTCGCACAAGTTAAAAGCAGCTCTGGAAAAGTTTTCCGAGAGAAAGTTGAAGCTATGTCTCCCGATCATGCCCGAATGATGCTGAAGGCGAAATATGCTGCCGTCGGTAAAGTCAAAAAAGCGGGAGGAGAGATCGATCTTTCTAGTTTAGAGTTGATATTTGCCAAGATTTCCATCAAGGATAAAGCGGTTTTTTCCCGTCAATTTTCTGTAATGATTAATGCTGGTGTGCCGATTGTGAGATGTTTGGGAGTTTTGGGGGATCAATCCAGTAATCCCAAGATGAGAAAAGCACTACAGGCGATTAGTGCCGACGTACAGCAAGGGAGTCAGTTATCGCAAGCCATGGCCAAACATACCGAATGTTTTGATGAACTTTATGTCAGTATGATCGAAGCTGGAGAGACGGGGGGGGTACTCGATGAAGTGCTGCTCCGTCTCTCGAAACTTTTGGAAGATATGGCCCGCTTGAAAAACCAGATTAAATCAGCGATGACCTATCCGGTAGCAGTGGCAATTTTAGCGGTAATTGTGTTTTTCGGGATGACAATCTTTTTAATTCCCGTGTTTGCGAAAATTTTCACCGATTTGAAGGTGCCACTACCAGCTTTAACGCAATTTATGCTCTTTTTAAGTGGTGTGATGCGTAGTTGGTTAATTTTAATTCCGATTGTCACCATTGCTGCCACGGTTTTTTTACTGCGTCGCTATTACAAAACCCCGATAGGTCGTCTGCAAATTGACTGGTTTTTCCTTAAAATGCCCCTTTTTGGTGATTTGAATGAAAAATCGGCTGTGGCTAGATTTTGCCGGGTTTTTGGGACTCTGATGCGTTCTGGTGTCCCGATTTTGAGTTCCCTTGATATAGTTTGTAATACGGTGGGTAATCAGGTAATTGCTAATACGATCGCTGGTGCCAAGACGGAAATTCAGCAGGGGGGAATGATGAGTTTGGCCCTACAAAAAGCCAATGTTTTCCCAGCTTTGGCCATTCAAATGATTAGTATTGGTGAGGAAACGGGAGAATTAGATGCCATGATGATGAAAGTAGCGGATTTCTACGAAGATGAGGTGGAACAGGCCGTTAAAGCTTTAACCAGTATCATTGAACCCTTGATGATGGTCGGTATTGCCGGGATGGTGGGAATTATTCTTCTGTCTATGTACCTGCCTATGTTTAAAATCTTCGATGCCTTGGGATAAGTTTATCAGTGATCAGTTATCAGTGACTATTGCTGGTAGCTTGAAATCAGCCAGATTTTAATTTTCATCTCCTTTTATTTGATTAGGTGAATCTGTGTCTTAGGAAACTTTTGGTTGTTCAAAATTACCGGCCAGCTTTGGTTGATGATTCCTTGGAATTAGTCGATCAAGATTAGCTGACTCTCTGGGGTTAGAGCATAAAGGGAACAATTTACGATGGTTAAGCTCCTAAAATCAAACGCTGACGATGAAAATTAAGCAGCGAAATCTCTTGGCCAGAAACCCTTTCTAACATCTCGACGATATGATCGGGCTGCAGTAAAGTGCCATCATTGCGACAACTGCCCACATAGCACAAAACGGCTTGTTTGTCAACAGTTTTTAACTCTAATTCATATAATTGTTCTCGCAGATTAATCGTGACTTTTTTGCCGGATTTGGTGGTTTTTTCCCGTTCCATCACCGTTGCTTGCTTAATTGCCTCGATCCAATTTTGCCACTGTTGACAGTCAATTCCCTCGCTATTAAAAGTGAGCAAATACTCAGCTTTTTCTAACAAACGGGTGGCAGCAGGGGCATTTAAGGGAATTTCTTCCACCCGATAAACTGGCAAATCTGCGGGTAATTGCGCGCTTAACTGCTGTTTAAAAGTCTCTAAATCCATCACTTTTGTCAATTCAAAATCGACAATCTCACCGCTACTGGTTGCTCCCAAGGATAAGGCATTTGCGATCGAAATGCGCGGACCGGGGTGAAATCCACCGGTAAAGGAAATGGGAATAGCAGCCCGACGGACGACGCGATCAAATAAACGCACGAGATCTAAGTGGCTAACTAGGGATATTTCGCCAATTTTGCCAAACCAAACCCGAATTCTTTGGGTGCGTTCTTGATTAGGTTGAAAATGTCCGGCAAAAGCGGGAATCGGAGGCGCTTCAATGACGATATTATGACCAAAATCGACGCTACAAACGCCACAATGGGAACAACCCTCAAAAGAACAATCGGGAACCGTTGCCGCGTCTAGAGCGCGTTTTAAGTCCTCCTCTAGCCATTTTTTATCGATACCAGTATCGAGATGATCCCAGGGCAAAGGACGCTCTAAAATATCTTTGTCTGTATCGGCAAAAATATTCCATTCTCCCTGTTCTACCTGACGATATTTCCAAGTTAAACCGGATTCTTTGATCGCCTGTGACCATGCTTGATAGGCTTTTTCCGTATTATCCCACCAAGCATCCATCCCGGCTCCCAATTGCCAAGCGCGCAGCACCACTTTCCCTAAACTTCTGTCACCGCGACCGATAAAATCTTCCATGGCCGAGATGCGGACATCGGTATAATTGACTTTTACCCCTCTCATGCCTTGGAATTCCTGTCTTAATAACTCCTGTTTGCGGATAAATTCGGCCGTGGAGACGGAATGCCACTGGAAGGGGGTATGGGGTTTAGGGGTAAAATTCGAGATAGTTAGGGTAAAATCGAGGGGTTTCCGCTTTGGTAAACGACATTCCCGACGCAGCCAGCGCACCGTTTCCGCGATACCAATCACATCCACATCGGTTTCCCCCGGCAAACCGATCATAAAATAGAGTTTAACCTTATCCCAACCCTGTTCGACGGCGGTTTTTATCCCTCTGAGTAATTCTTCGTTGGTTAACCCTTTGTTAATCACATCGCGCATTCGTTGGGTTCCCGCTTCCGGTGCAAAGGTTAAACCCGATTGACGATTGCCCCCAATTATGTTAGCAATATTTTCGTCAAAGCGATCGACTCTTTGACTGGGTAAGGATAGAGATATATTCTCATTCTGGAGACGGTTTTTAATCTCCATACCCACGGCAGGTAGAGCTAGATAATCGGAGCAACTGAGAGATAATAAGGAAAATTCGTTATATCCTGTCGCTCGCATTCCTTTTTCAATCGATTCGATTACTGCTTCCGGTTGCACATCCCGCGCAGGACGGGTTAACATCCCCGGTTGACAAAAACGACATCCCCTAGTGCAACCGCGACGAATTTCCACCACTAGGCGATCATGGACTGTTTCCACGAAGGGAACTAAACCGATAGAATAGGCTGGGATAGGAGTGGCTACCCGGCGTAAAATTCTTTTCGGTACATCGTCACGATTGGGGATAACTGCACCGATTGGGGTGACATCGTAGAAACGCGGGACATATACCCCCGGAATTTGGGCTAAATCTAGTAATAGTTCTTCTTTGCTTAGATTAGCTAGTTTACCTTCTTCTAAAATTAAACCGATTTCTGGCAATAATTCTTCGCCATCACCGAGGGCGATAAAATCAAAAAAGTCGGCGTAGGGTTCGGGGTTAGAGGTGGCAGTTTGTCCCCCGGCAAAAATTAGCGGATAGTTACCCGCATCTCTTGCTCTCCAAGTCAAGGGAATTGCCGCTAGGTCGAGCATTTCTAAAATATTGGTGGCTCCTAGCTCATAACTGAGACTAAAACCCAGAATATCAAAATCTGTGAGGCAACGACGGGATTCTAGGGCAAATAAGGGGGTTTTTGTCTGTTTGAGTTTTTGGGCTAAATCCGGTGCGGGTAAATAAGTGCGATCGCAGAGTTGGCGGGGTTGAGCATTGAGGATATTGTAGAGGATAATATGGCCGAGGTTAGATGCCCCCACTTCGTACACTTCCGGATAGGTTAACACCCAACGAACCACAGCACTTGCCCATTCTTTATGTTTAGCGCCTAACTCGTTGCCCAAATAACGCGCTGGTCGAAAAATGTCGGGGGTAAGCAGTTGGTCTAAAGCAATAGTCACGGCAATCTACCTCAGATATCGTCAGCAATGGGTGCTTTTCTACTATAGCAGCCAGAATCGAGTCAGTTATCAGTTATCAGTTATCACTTATCAGAGTTCAGTTCACTGATTACTGTTTACTGTTCACTGAAAATACTTCCCACTTCCCCATCTCCCTAAAATTCCAGAGGTTATAAGATAATTAAGCGACGATGAAAGAACCGTTAATTGAATTGAGAGGAGTATCGAAAAGATTCGGGGATAATGTTATTCTCGACGGATTAGATTTAACCATTTATCGAGGGGAGGCCCTGGTAATTATCGGGCCGTCGGGAACGGGAAAATCAACGGTTTTACGGTTAATTGCGGGATTAACGGGGATAAATGCTGGAGAAATTCGTATTAAAGGTCAATTGCGTCAGGGATTGCTAGAAGATGGTCGAGAAGCGATGCGAACTTCCTTAGTTTTTCAACAAACGGCCCTGTTTGATTCTCTCACCGTCGGGGAAAATGTCGGTTTTTATCTTTATGAACAAACTAATTTAAAAAAAGCCAGAATTAGGGAATTAGTGGAAAAAAGTCTGGAAATGGTCGGTTTACAGGGAATTAGTGACCTTTATCCTTCGGAACTATCGGGGGGAATGCGTAAACGGGTGGCTTTTGCACGCGCTATTATCACTAATCCCGATAATCCGGCTGATAATCCTGAATTACTGCTGTATGATGAACCTACCGCCGGATTAGACCCGATAGCTTCCACAATTATCGAGGATCTAGTGCGGACTCTCCATGAAAAATCGGGGTCTGCGAACACTTATGTAATGGTTTCTCACCAACAAAGTACCATCCGACGCACCGCCGATCGAGTAGTATTTCTCTATCAGGGAAAAGTGCAATGGCAGGGAGTAGTGGCAGATATCGATCGTACCGATCATCCCATGATCCGGCAATTTTTTAGCGCCAGCATTGAAGGCCCGATTAGGACAATCGTTTAAGCTAGATTAAGCTAAATTAAGAACTATCGAGAATGAGAGAAAAATCATGCAGAGTTCGCGAGCTTTACGGGAAGGAAGACTGGGTTTGTTTGCCCTAGGCGGATTATTGGTCTTTGGGGCGCTCGCTATCTGGGTTCGCGGGGGGGGATTTGGTCAAAGAACCTATCAATTAATCTTCGAGTTTGCCGACGTGGAAGGGTTACAAGTCGGGGCGCCGGTGCGTTTTCGCGGGGTGAGAGTGGGAAGAATTACGAGTTTTATCCCGGGAAGTAATCAAGTGGAAGTTATTGCCGAGATCGCTTCTGCTACTTTAGTTATGCCTAGGAAGGTAACTGTTACTACCAATCTTTCCGGATTAATTGGGGAGGCAGCCATCGATATCACTCCCTTAGTTTCTTTAAGTGCTGAGGCCAAAAATCTCGACCCTCTGGGTCCCGACTGTGATCAACAGTTAATTCTCTGTAATAATACTCGTTTACAGGGGACAACAGGAACACAATTAATGTCTAGTGTTGGTCGTTTAGTTGATACTTTTACCAGTCCTGAATTTGTGGGTAATCTCAATGATGTCACCAAAAATACCGCCATAGCAGCTCAAAAAATCGCCCGTTTATCCGATGATACCTCCCAGACTATCCGTAATGCCCAAAGAGAAATCTCTCGTCTATCTTTGGAATTAGCTACCACCAGTCGCTCGGTCACTAATACGGCTAATAATGCCTCCCGTTTTGTCAATACTTTAGATAATACCGTTCAGGAAAATCGCAGTCAAATCAGCAGAACTTTTCAACAATCTTCCCAATTAGTCGCTAATCTCAATGCTGTTCTCAGCGAAAATCGGGGACAAATTGTTAATACTCTCGATAATATTAATCAAGCTAGTTTAGGTATTGGTAGTCTCGCTAATAATCTCAATAATACCGCCATGAGGTTGAATGCAGGTTTAGATGAAATTGATACTAAACAAGTCATGCAAAATATCGAGACTATTTTGAATAATGCGGTGGAAACATCGAATAATTTACGAGAAATTACTAAAACTATTAACGATCCTGCTACAATTGTCGTGCTGCAAAAAACTCTCGAATCCGCTAGGGTGACTTTTGAAAATACTCAAAAAATCACCTCCGATATCGATGAGTTAATCGGTGATCCCCAATTTCGCGAGAATTTAAGACGTTTAATCGATGGCTTAAGTAATCTGCTTTCTTCCGGGGAACAATTAGAATATAATTTGCGTATCGCTCAAACTTTAGATACCATGACTCAAGAGTTAGCTAAACAAAAAGTTTTGACCATCTCTCGACCTTTAAATCCTAAGCAAATGCAACTCTATCCCCAATTTATCGTTCAACAACCACCCACGAGTGAAAAATGACAAAACAGCACAATTCAAGCGATTTTCAGTGAACAGTAATCAGTGAACTGAAAACTCACATCTGATAACTGATAACTGATAACTGATAACTGATAATAATATGTTGAAATCAATTTGTATTACTCTTGGAACTCGTCCCGAAGCGATTAAATTAGCTCCCGTTATTCGTGCTTTTCAAGAATCGGAACAGTTTCAAACCCATGTAGTTCTGACGGGACAGCATAAAGAAATGGTAGCGCAGGTGATGGAATTATTTGCTTTAAAAGCAGATGAAAATCTCGATATTATGCAAACCCGTCAAACCTTAACTGATATTACTTGCCGCAGTTTACGCGGTTTAGAAACAGTTTTTGAGCGCATAAAACCAGATTTAATTATTGTGCAAGGTGATACTACTACCGCTTTTGCTGCTGCTTTAGCGGCTTTTTATCAACAAATTCCTATCGCCCATGTAGAGGCAGGATTAAGAACTAATGATATCTATAATCCCTATCCCGAAGAAGCTAATCGTCGCCTAATTTCTCAACTGACTACCCTACATTTTGCTCCCACTACTTTAGCCGTGGAAAATTTACAAAAATCTGGGGTGACAGGAAATATTCACCACACCGGCAATACGGTTATTGATGCTTTATTAACCGTAGCCAAAACCGCGCCAGAATGTCAAATTGCGGGCTTAAATTGGTCAGATTATCGGGTTTTATTAGCCACGGTTCACCGCCGGGAAAATTGGGGCGAACCCTTACAGGATATTATCAAAGGATTCACTTTGTTGTTAGAAAAATATGCCGATATAGCCCTATTACTACCCCTCCATCGCAATCCCACCGTCCGAGAACCAATTCAGTCCGCTTTGGGCAATCATCCCAGGGTATTTTTAACTGAACCTCTCGATTATGCCGAGTTAGTGGGCGCGATTCAACGCTGTTATTTATTATTAACTGATTCTGGAGGCATTCAAGAAGAAGCACCGAGTTTAGGAAAACCGGTTTTAGTATTGAGAGAAACCACGGAAAGACCGGAAGCAGTACAAGCGGGAACAGCGAAATTAATTGGGACTAATCCCGAGCAAATTTTAGCCGCAGCGGGAGAATTATTAGGGGATAAAATCGCCTATGATCGTATGGCTAATGCCATTAATCCTTTTGGAGATGGACAAGCATCCCAAAGAATCCTCCAAATCGTCCAAGATTTTTTGGCTTAATTTATGACTACTTGGTTGGGTATCGACCCCGGATTAGCGATTGTCGGTTGGGCTATTCTCCGGGATAATAGTGAGTTAATGCCGATTTTAGTCGATTATGGCACGATCGAAACTTCTAAAAATCTTTCTACTGCCCAGCGTTTGATCGAAATTGAACGGGATTTAAAGGAGTTAATCGCAGAATATAAACCGGGGGAAATTGCCGTGGAAATGCCCTTTTTTAACCGGCAAATCAAGGCAGCTGGTGGAGTCCTGCAAGCATTGGGAATTATCAATCTAGTTAGTTGTCGCGATGGGGGAATTGAACCGATTTTCCTCCATCAAGCTAGTTGGAAATGTCATCTGGGCCATGGTAGGGCTACTAAAGCTGAGGTGTCCGAACAAATTAAGTATTTATTCGGATTGACAAAAATGCCTATTAATGATGCCGTAGATGCTATAGCGATCGCCTACGCCGCTTTTAGTGGCGTTCGTAATCAAATCTCTTGAAGTAATTTGACGTGACAACTAAAAGCTATTTTTAAGCTTGTACTATCTTAGTTCGATGGGAACGACCGCGCCACCAAGCTAGTAGGGTACTAGCGATAAAAATACTCGAATAGGCCCCGGCTACGAAGCCAATAATTAAAGCTAGGGCAAAATATTTTAAGGTGCTGCCACCAAAGAGAAAAATCGCCACCAGAGGCAATAAAGTAGTCAGGGTGGTATTAATCGAACGAGTTAGGGTTTGACTCACCGCGTTATCGACAATTTCATCCACGGATAATTCGGGGGTATTAGCAAAATTTTCCCGCACGCGATCATAAATTACCACTGTGTCATTAACAGAAAAGCCCACAATTGTCAAGAGGGAAACCAAAAATAAACTATCCACTTCTACCCCCGCAATTAAGCCTAAAACCGCAAAGACCCCTAAAGTGATCAAAACGTCGTGCAGCAGGGCGACAATGGCAAAAAAAGCGTAATCCCGTTGAAAACGGAAGCTTAGATAGACAGCAATGCCAAAAAATGACACTAATAAAGCTAAAAATCCCGACCTAAATAATTCTTGACCGATGGTCGGTCCGACGGTATCGATTTGACTGGTTTCGGGGTCAAAGGCGCCAATTTTCTGATTTAAGGTGTCGAGTAATTTCGTTCTCTGTTCTTCTGCGAGGGTTTTCGTCCGCACCGATAAAGTATATTTATCCAACACCTGCACACTACTGTTACCCAATCCTTCCTCTTCTAAAATTGCTTGCACTTCGGCAGTAGTTAAAGGTTTCTCACAGGTATTCTTTTTAGCACAGGCTAATTCTATCTGAATTCTCGTCCCACCAACAAAATCTAAACTCGGTCGTAAAGGTGCTTGAATAGTGAACCAAGAAATTACCATGGCCAAAATACTGCCAATCGTCAGCAAGGCCGAGACTGTCCACCAAAAATTACGCTGTTTTGTAACGTTAAATGCCATATTGATTAAGTAAAAAGTAAAAAGTAAAAAGGAAAAAGGAATTTGGGGAGTAGGGAGTGGCAATCGGTGGGTTACGGCGAATATGAAATTATTGGTTAACAGCATAACTTGTCGTCGCCTAACCCACCCTACTGATTTACCGGTAAATTGGGGCAGAAAAGTTCGGGTTTTTGACGGACGCTGGGGACGTTTAACACGGTGATTAACAGGAGAGTACGACTACAGGTTAAAGCGGTAAACATACTCACAGCTACCCCAATGGCTAAAGTTAAAGCAAAACCCTTGACTAATCCTGAACCCAACCAAAATAGGGCAGCACAGGCGATTAAAGTAGTGACATTACTATCGAGAATACTGGAAAAAGCCCGGTAAAATCCCGACTCCACCGCCCGAAATAGGGATTTTCCGGCCCTTAATTCTTCCCGGGTACGCTCAAAAATCAGTACATTTGCATCAACTGCCATGCCGATACTGAGGATAAATCCGGCAATACCGGGTAACGTCATGGTGACTCCCACTAAGGCAAAAGCCCCCAGAGAGAGAATAGTATAGATAATCAGGGAAATATCGGCAATAATACCGGGTAAACGGTAATAAACCGCCATGAAGATTAAAACTAACAGTAAACCCACTAAACCGGCGTAGATACTGCGACGGATACTATCCTGGCCTAAAGTTGCCCCGACGGTGCGAATTTCTTCCACTTTAACGGGGAAAGGTAGAGAACCACCGCGCAATTGAATCGCTAGATCGTTGGCAGTTTCGGCGGTAAAATTACCAGTAATCACGGCCCGGCCTCCTGTAATTCCCGTTTGGGCAAACTGCACATCAACCACAGGGGCGCTAATTAATTCATTATCGAGGAAAATCCCAATACTGCGACCAGTACCCGCGATCGCTTTAGTCAGTTCGGCAAATTTATTGCCCCCTTCCGAATCGAAAGTAATGGCCACTTCCCAGTTAGTGCCTTGGGTGGAACTAATAGTGGCATTTTGCAGATTTTTTCCGGTTAAGTCCACCGATTCAAATAAATTTAAAATTGCCTCTTGAGATTTTTGCAGAGATTGTTCTAGTTCGGCAATTTTAGCGGCATTTTCGGGTTTATTCTCAGTTTTGAGGGCGGCTAATTCCGCTTTTTTTTGTTGAAAAATCGAGTATTCAGCCCGAAATTCTCCTTCTGTACCTTGTTTTTGCTGACGAAATTCTAATTGGGCCTGAACATTTAGGTTTCTCTCAGCTTCTTTGGGATTTGTAACCCCGGGCAGTTGCACGATTACCTGATTTTTACTGTCCACAGTCTGCACTAATGATTCAGAAACACCGAGGGCATTAACGCGATTTTCAATCACATTTTGTACGGCTTTTAAATCATTAGGTTGAATGGTTTTGACGGTTTCCGTGGGTTTAACCTGAATGGTTAATTGACTACCACCGCGCAAGTCCAAACCTAATTGTAGGGGTAACTTAATCAGGGTGATGATCGAGGCAACAACCAGGCCGATGATCAGTAACAATAACCAATTTTGTCTCTGCATAACTTCAGTATCAAAAGGAGAATTTTTTAAATGCGATCACCGACCATTTTTTGGACAGCTTCGACAATTTGATTAGGTTGAATAATCGTCAATCTTTCTAGATTACCGTTATAAGGTGTGGGGATATCTTGGGAAGATAATCTTAACACGGGGGCATCCAATTCATCGAATAACTGCTCATTAATTAAAGCAATTAACTCAGAAGCAATTCCCGCAGTTTTCATACATTCTTCCACGATAATCACCCTGTGAGTCTTGCGAATCGAAGCGGCGATCGTCTCCATATCAAAGGGTTTCAGGGAAATTAAATCGATAATTTCTGGATCATAGCCATCTTTTTCTAACTGTTTTAATGCCTGTAAACAGTGATGACGCATCCGCGAATAGGTGAGAATAGTTATATCTTCTCCCTTGCGAACGATTTCCGCTTTATCGAGGGGTAAAAGATACTCGCTATCAGGTAAATTTTCCTTGAGATTATAGAGAAGAACGTGTTCAAAGAAAAGCACGGGGTTATTATCTCTAATCGCCGATTTTAATAAACCTTTGGCATTGTAGGGAGTGGAACAAGCGACAATTTTTAGGCCAGGTACTGCGTGAAAATAGGCCTCTAAACGTTGGGAATGTTCCGCCCCTAATTGTCTCCCCACACCCCCCGGACCACGGATAACCATGGGGATTTTAAAATTACCGCCGGAGGTATAACGTAACATCCCAGCATTGTTGGCAATTTGGTTAAAGGCAAGCAGAAGAAAACCCATATTCATGCCTTCAATAATCGGACGCAATCCCGTCATGGCTGCCCCCACTGCCATGCCCGTAAAACTATTTTCAGCGATGGGAGTATCTAAAACCCTTAAATCGCCATATTTTTTGTAGAGATCTTTGGTAACTTTGTAGGAACCACCGTAATGACCCACATCTTCACCCAAAACAAATACTGTCTGGTCGCGGCCCATTTCCTCATCGATCGCCTGTCGCAAAGCATTAAATAATAGGGTTTCTGCCATATCAAGTCCCCGCTTACAATTCGGTCATCTTATCACTAAACTTATTATCTTACCCCTTTTCTGGCCCGAGGGAATAGGAAGTGGGGAAGTGGGGAGAAGGGAGAATAAATAAAAAGCTATCCCCTGACCCCTGAATACGGCTGCATCTCACATTTGCAGGAATACCGACAATCAGCAATTGTCAGTGACTCTTAGATGACGACAAATGTATCAGCAGCTGCCTGTAAGCATCCCACCGAAAAACTAATGCGCGGGGGGTTGTTTGGGGGGTAGAACCCCCCAAAAGCTGGGATTGAGCGATAAAATCGCAAGTAACGCCCAATTTGAGCAGAGAGTTTCCCTTTAAAAATCCCAACTTAGTAGATTTACAGAAATTGGCTGATGAATAAAAACAATTATGACTATAGATAATAGTCTATTCTAGTTCCCGACAATCGGCCAGCAAAGAACTAAGATCAAGATTAAGGAACCCCCTACCGTTAAAGCTGATGAAATTACCCCGTCTTGCCACTTTAATCATTGGTCTGAGCTTTATTTTCGGATTAATGTTGTGGTTAGTCAACTCTATCTATCGTCTTTACATCCAGATCGCCTTTACCGCTCCTATCTTAGCTAATATTCTGCTTTTGCTGATTATCGGACTGCTGGGTTTGCTAATATACGTTCTTTTGTACTACTTTTATCTGCTGCCCCAGCAGCAAAAAAGTCGCCGCGGATTGCGTTCTTCCTCCCGTCCACCCCTAAAATTACCAGTAGAAAAAACCGAGGCCGCCGGGGAAACCTTAAAAGCTATCCGGCAACAAGTGGAGCAAATTCAAGATAAAGTAACTCAACAGGTTTTTATTAATCGTTCCCAAGAAATTGAGCGAAGTTTAGTCAGAAAAGAAGTTAAAATCATTGTTTTCGGCACAGGATCGGCGGGAAAAACCTCCCTAATTAACGCCCTCATCGGTCAAATGGTGGGCAATGTGGAGGCAACCATGGGAACCACGGAAAAAGGGGAAACCTATAGTTTAAAAATGAAAGGTGTGAATCGGGAAATTCAAATTACCGATACCCCCGGCATTCTCGAAATTGGTGCGGCCGGAGGTCAAAGGGAACAGTTAGCGCGACAATTAGCCACGGAAGCAGATTTACTTTTATTTGTCATTGATAACGATATTCGACAATCGGAATACGGCCCTTTATTGCGTTTAATTGATATTGGTAAACGTTCTCTCTTAGTCTTTAATAAAATCGATCTCTATAGCGACGAAGATCGAGACATTATTTTAAAACAATTACGAGAACGTCTTAAAGGAGTGGTTCTTTCAGCCGATATTATTGCCGTCGCCGCTAATCCCCAACCCCTACAGTTAACCGGGGGACAAATGATCACACCAGAACCGGATATTTTAGCTTTAATTAAACGTTTAGCTTCAGTTTTACGGGCCGAAGGGGAGGATTTAGTGGCGGATAATATACTCTTACAATCCCAAAGATTGGGGGAAGAAGCTAGGAAAATTATCGATCGCCAACGTCGTCGCCAAGCTGATAAAATTATCGATCGCTATCAGTGGATCGGTGCGGGAGTGATTGCAGTGACTCCCTTGCCAGTGTTCGATCTGTTAGCAACGGCGGCGGTTAATGCTCAAATGGTCAGGGAAATTGGTCAAGTTTATGGCTGTGAAATTAACAGCGATCGAGGCAAGGAATTGGCTCTATCTTTGGGCAAAACTCTAGTTAGTTTGGGAGTAGTGAAAGGAGCGGTAGAATTATTAGCCAGAATCCTACAATTAAATTTTACTACCTATATAGTCGGTAAGGCAATTCAAGGGGTCAGTGCCGCCTATTTAACCCGCATTGCTGGCAAAAGTTTTATTGAATATTTCCGTCAGGATCAAGACTGGGGTGATGGTGGTATGACGGAAGTGGTACAAAGACAATTTCAACTCAGTCGCAAGGAAGAATTTATTAAGTCTTTTGTGGCCGATGCGATCGGTAAAGTGGTACAACCTTTTCAGGATGATTGGCAGCAAGAAGAAGTTTTAGAAGCTAGTCGCGAGGATGATTGGTAAAGATCGAACCCGGGAGCGATAGGCAAAATTGTATAGTAATTGTTACAATCGTTTTGGGGTTCAGCAAGGGCAAAAAAAAGATGCGACAGCAAGTTATCGACTGGTTAAAAGAAAACGTCAACGAACACCGTCTGCGCCATATTCTTGGTGTGGAGACCATGTGTATTGATTTAGCTCGTCATCACGATCTCGATCCCGTCCAAGCAGGGCAAGCGGGATTACTACACGATCTGGCTAAATTTTTCAAGCCCAAAAAACTGCTAAAAATGGCGGAATCGGCGGGAATAGACGTGGATAATATCTGTGCATCCCATCCCCACTTACTCCACGCCGATGTCAGTGCAGTTGTCGCCCAAAAAGAATTTAACGTTACCGATGAGGAAATTCTCGAAGCGATTCGCAATCATACCCTCGGTAAACCCAATATGAGCGATCTTAGCTGTATAGTCTTTATTGCCGATGCCTTAGAACCCAATCGCGGCGATACACCCGAATTAAACGCCCTACGACAACTCAGCTATCAAAATCTCCATAAAAGCGTTCAACAAACCTGCGATTATTCCCTAAAATATCTTTTAAGTAGCCATTGTCCCATTCATCCCCGCACCGTGCTAACACGCAACTGGGCGTTACAAATTGTTAAAGAACAACCAACAGAAACTAAAACCATTGATTAACATAATCTCAAGACTCGCTTAAAACCACCTCAGCCAAAGGATAACTACAACCTGAATGACCAATCCCACTGGAATTATTACCCCTGTCGCCGAAAATCTCAAGACCGAAAATTTTCTAGAGACAATTGTTACCGCTGCCGAGGACAAGAAAGCAGGGGACATCGCCATCCTGAAAGTCGCCGATATCTGTTATTTAACCGATTATTTTCTGATTATTACCGGCTATTCTACCACCCAAGTGCGAGCGATCGAGGATGCGATCGAAGCCGCTATGGAACTAGAATGGCAACAATCCCCCCGACAAGTGGAAGGAAAAAGCGAAGGTAGCTGGATCCTGATGGATTATGGTGATATCATTGTCCATATCTTTTTACCAAAAGAGCGAGAATTTTATAATTTAGAAGCATTTTGGGGTCATGCCCAACGTATTCCTCTACCTAGCGACCATTTAGAGGAGTAGAATCCATGAAATCCTCCCTTGATTTCTGTCCCGTCCCGGAAGAACAGCAACCGGTTAACGAGTACGAACAATTAAAAGAATCTTGGTTTTTCCGTTGGGCAACGCTAGATGTAGCCTCTTATACAAAAAAAATTGTCTGGTTATGGTTGTGGACATGGTTAATTGTCGGACCGATTGCCGCCGCTAGTTTTCCCCTTAAAAAAGCCCCTTTTCTCTTCTTCTGCGCGGGGATTTTTGGCTCGACAATTTTGGTAGGATTGGTGTTATTGCGCTTGTATCTGGGCTGGATCTACGTCTATGATCGCTTGCAATCGGAGAAAGTATTTTATGAAGAGTCGGGTTGGTACGATGGCCAAATCTGGACAAAAACCGCCGCCATTTTAACCCGTGATCGTTTAATCGTCTCCTATCAAATCCAGCCCATTCTCCGCCGTTTACAAAAAACCGCCCTGATTTTAGGGGCAATTGTCGCTATCAGTGGTCTTTTCTGGCTATTTTTCACTCACTAACCGCAACCAATCACCAATCTGAATGAATAGGGTAAAACGTTCACCAACCCACCGCTTAGAAATTCATCTCCTCCGGGAAGGCATTATTGAATCGGTTCATCATGTCGAGGCCGCTATTTGCGATGACCGCGGCCGGGTATTATCCACCGCCGGCAGCGCCGAAACTAGCGCCTTTATTCGTTCGGCCCTGAAACCTTTTCAAGCACTGGCTGTCATCAGTACCGGCACCCTCGAACGCTACGATCTCAACGATAAGGATCTAGCCATTATCTGTAGTTCTCACCAAGGCACGGTGGAACACGCCCGTCAAGTCTTTAATATTCTCTGGCGTGCCGATATCGATCCTAATGCCCTGCAATGTCCTCTCCCGGAAGGTAAACCCAGTCGCTTACAGTACAATTGTTCTGGTAAACACGCTGGGATGTTAGCAGTGTGTCAACAGCGTGGCTGGCCGTTAAATACCTATCTGCGGCGTTCTAGTCAGATACAAAAGCTAATTTTAAGCAAAATTGCCGAATTATTGGGGATGCCGGGGGATGAATTAATCAGCGCCCACGATGACTGCGGCGCGCCCACCTATTCAATGCAGTTGGGGCAAATGGCCCATCTCTACGCCCAGTTAGCCTCTGGCAACCGTTTAGACTTAGAAAGAATCGTCCGGGCGATGACCTATCATCCCCGCATGGTAGCAGGAGAAGGGGCTTTTGATACGGAATTAATGCGGGTTAGCCAAGGGGAAATCGTCAGTAAAGCCGGGGCCGAAGGGATTCAATGTATTGGGCGCGTCGGTGAAGGTTTAGGATTAGCAATAAAAGCTTTAGATGGTTCCAAACGGGCTAAATATGCCGCCGCTTTGCAAATTCTCAAACAGTTAGGCTGGATTACTCCCAATGTGGCCGAATCTCTCTCGGAAAAATTCCTGACAATCGGCAGTTATACCCGCTTGGAAGTGGTGGGAGAAATGGCTTTGTTATAAATAGTGGGTTGACAAAAGCGTAACACATCAAAAACTTTTTTTTGGTGTGTTAGGGCAGTATTTGAATCTTGATTTTTTTCCCTAAAAACAAGGGATTACCCATTTACAATCTATAATCGCCATATATTAAGGAGAATAATTAACTATGACCGAAAATAGAGGCCCGATTCCCGTAGTTGTCAACGGTGCAGCCGGCAAAATGGGACGGGAAGTCATTAAAGCCGTTGCTCGTGCCGACGATATGATCTTAGTGGGTGCAGTGGATCGAAATCCAGCTTTTCGAGGTCAGGATGTGGGAGAAGTGGCCGGTTGTGAACCCCTAGAAGTGCCGATTCTCGACGATTTACAGAGTGTTTTAGTCCTGGCAACTCAGGAAAAAGTGCAGGGGGTGATGGTGGATTTTACCCATCCCGACGGTGTTTATGACAATACCCGCAGTGCGATCGCCTATGGAGTGCGTCCGGTGGTGGGAACTACGGGATTATCGGCGGCACAACTGCAAGATTTAGCCGAATTTGCCGAAAAAGCCAGCACTGGCTGTTTAGTTATCCCCAATTTTTCCATTGGCATGGTTTTACTACAACAGGCTGCCGTGCAAGCATCCCGCTACTTTGATCATGTAGAAATTATCGAACTGCATCACAATCAAAAAGCAGACGCACCCAGTGGCACAGCGATTAAAACCGCCGAATTACTGGCAGAATTAGGTAAAACCTTTAATCCTGCTCAAGTTTCCGAAAAAGAAACCATCCCCGGCGCTAGAGGTGGTTTAACTGCCGAGAACATCCGTATTCATAGCGTGCGTTTACCCGGTTTAATTGCCCATCAGGAAGTCATTTTCGGTTCCCCCGGGGAAATCTATACCCTTCGTCATGATACCAGCGATCGCTCCTGTTATATGCCGGGGGTTCTCCTTTCTATCCGCAAAGTTACTCAGCTGCAATCCCTCGTTTACGGTTTAGAAAAAATCCTCTAAATCGAGATATTTTAGAGGAAGGAGAGGAAAAGGGCAAAGAAGAGAAATCTCGACAAATTGCCCTAAAAATGCTATCTGCTGGCTTTCCTATCCCCAAGCTTTAGACTTAGAGATTGAACAAGTACCACAAGTCATTGAGGGACAAAATTGAGTGAAAACGGACAGTATTTTCTATCGTCTCTTTGAGACTTTTCCTGAAAGTTTCTTTGATTTGCTCAATCTTCCCCCGGAAACCGTCAATCATTATCAATTTTCCTCCCTAGAAGTTAAACAACTCGCTTTTCGTTTAGATGGGGTCTTTCTTCCCGATAACCTCAATGACCCGATTTACTTTGTTGAGGTACAATTTCAAAAAGATGAACGGTTTTACTCCCGCTTTTTTAGTGAAATATTTCTCTATTTTCATCAGAGTGAAAGTAATAACAATTGGCAAGGGGTGATCATTTATCCCCATCGGGAAATTGAAAATAGTCCCAAATCTCGTTATCCTGAGAGGGGGACAAGCGAGCTAGAAGGTAGATAGGGCAAGCGATATTGCTCTTTGTCCTTTGATGTAATCCTTCAACCGATAGCGGCTAATTTGCATTAGCTCTTCTATATTTTTTTGGAACATTTGATGTAGCTGGAG
>NZ_JBLZRT010000031.1:0-4106 GCF_048564745.1 Microcystis sp. | reverse complement strand
TTGTTTTGGGGCGGCCTTGGTTTTCAAACACCCCTCCAATATTGTGGGGGGGGGGGGTGGGGGGGGGCGTGCCTCCCCCCGGCGCCGGCCCCCCCCCCCCCCGGGGGGGGGGTTGTGGGGGGGGGAATTCCACCCCGATCGGTGCGCGCGCCCCCCCCCCCTGGGGGGTTGGGGGGGGTACACCCCCCCAAAAGCTTGGATTGAGTGATAAAATCGGAAGTAATAGTAAATCCGTTGAGTATGGGCTATGCAAAACGGAGAATAAATAATCAGTTTTTAATAACTGGATTTAGTATTACTGTTTACTGATCACTGAACATCTAAATCAAGTTAAAATATCGGCTCCCAACATCCGTTGATATTTAGCTTCTAAGGCTTGTTTCAAATTGGGCAAAGTGATTAAATGGGGATCATCTAACATAATTTTTTCGGCGGCATCTCTTGCCAAAACTAACACCTCTTGATCCTCGACTAAACTAGCGAGGGCAAAATCTGGTAAACCCGATTGTCGTTGTCCTAAAACTTCCCCCGGACCGCGAAATCGCATATCCATTTCCGAGATAAAAAAGCCGTCTTGGGATTGTTCCAAAACCGTTAATCTTTGACGGGAATTAGCACTATTAGTGCCACTTAAAAGTAAACAATAGGATTGATGGGAACCTCTGCCCACGCGCCCCCGTAATTGATGCAATTGTGAAAGGCCAAAACGTTCGGCATTTTCAATTAACATCACCGTGGCATTGGGAACATCCACCCCCACTTCGATAACCGTAGTTGAGACAATAATTTGCAGAATATTATCGCGAAAAGCTGTTAAGATTTCCTCTTTTTCGGCGGAACTCATGCGACCATGGAGTAAACCGATATTAAAATTGGGAAAAATCTTTTCTGATAAATTTTGATATTCTTCCACCGCAGCCCTAACATCTAATTTTTCCGATTCTTCAATCAAGGGAAAAATCACATAAGCTTGTCTGCCTTGGGCAATTTCACGCCGAATTAAATCATAGGCAGCCCTTCTTTGATTTCCATTTAAAGCAGTGGTTTGAATCGGTTGCCTGCCGGGGGGTAATTCGTCAATTTGACTCACATCCAAATCCCCATGGAGGGTTAAAGCTAAAGTACGGGGAATCGGTGTTGCTGTCATGGTTAAAACGTGGGGAGACTCTCCTTTGCTTAATAATCTTGCCCTTTGTTGTACCCCAAAGCGATGCTGTTCATCAATAACAACTAAACCTAATTTGCGGAAATTAACTGCATCTTGAATTAGGGCATGAGTTCCCACTAAAAGTGGTAATTCTCCTGTCTCTAATTGGGCGTGAATTTCTCGCCGTTTAGCGGTTTTTGTGGAACCAGTTAATAATTCTACGGGTAAATGTAAGAGATTAAACCAGCTAACTAACTTACGATAATGTTGTTCTGCTAAAACTTCCGTGGGAGCCATTAATGCTGCTTGATAACCAGATTGTAGGGCTGCTAAAATGGCATAAACTCCGACAATTGTTTTGCCAGAACCCACATCCCCCTGCACAAGACGATTCATCGGGGTGCTAGAATCTAAATCCTCTAAAATTTCCTCAATAACTCGTTTTTGAGCATTGGTTAATTGAAAGGGAATTATCTGATTAAATTGATCAATTAGTTGACCCTTAGCACTAAAAATAGCACTTTTCTGTGTCTGACGATACTGTTGCCGCCGCCGCAGAAAACCCAATTGTAAAAAGAAGAATTCATCAAAGACTAATCGCCGTCGCGCTTGACTGAGAATATCGGAATTATTGGGAAAATGAATGTTAGTAATTGCTGTTTTTAAATCGATTAATCCGTATTGTTTTCTTAGACCGAAAGGCAAGGGATCTTTTATCGCCTCTACTGCCCCAAAAGCGGCGACTACAGCCTTTCTAATTAGGTCGGCGGGTACTCCATCGCTGAGGGGATAAACCGGCAGAATACGCCCGATTTTTAAGGACTCAATACTTGCCCCAGAACTGTCTAATAATTCAAATTCAGGATTTTCTAAAGTTACCCCATATTTTCCCGCTTTGACTAAACCACTAACCGCCACCACCGAACCGACGGGATAGAGTTTTTTTTGTCCTTCTTGCCAAGCACGATTAGTATAGCGAGTTCCCGCATAAAAACGGTTTAATTTTATCTGTCCAGTGCCATCCTGTAAGAGCAATTCAAAGATAGCTAACTTGGTATTTTTGGGGCTAGTAAAACAATTACAGCGCTTGACATTCCCCACTAAAGTTACCGTTTCCCCCTCGGTTAAATTAGCGATATTGACTTGACGACTGTAATCCACATGATCCCGGGGATAATAATATAATAAATCTTCAACTTTGTGGAGGTTTAATCTTTCTAAAAGACTGGCTTTTCTCTCTCCCACTTCCGCTAGATATTTCAAGGGTTGTTCGAGGGTAACTTGCCGTGGAGAAATAGCCTTTGCTGTGATGGGAGTGGTATTAATAATTTTCGCCGCAGCTGGTTCTTTTGCGGTGGGGGTTGCTTCTAAAGTTTGCCGTAATTGCTGCAAAAAATTGCGAGTTTCGGTGACTAATTGTTGTCTTTGTCTGGGATTAAATTGGGAATATTGGGCAAATTTTTGGGCTAATTCTCGCCAGCGATTTCTCTCACTGGTGGCAATTCCCACGGGAGGATTATCCCCGAAACTAAGACACAAAAACTCGCTAAAACGGTATTGATTTCCCTGAAGATCTGGATAACCTTTTTCCGCTTCTACAGATAAGGCTTTTTGTAATCTCACCCAGTCGGGTATTTCCCCTTTCATAATTGTCTCTTGACTCCAAATTTCCCAGTATTATGCTTCCCTGATACCCCTGTTTGATCATAACTGATTAATCGTACCAACTACTGCGCCATGCCGCTTCCGCTTGAGCGATAGTATATTCTTTGCGAATACGATGATATTGTTCCCCTAGACGATTTAATTGTTCCCAAAGGGAGCGAATTTGATTTCTTTCGACACTTAAACGCGCATCGGCAAATTCAAGTTCAGCCATTCGTAGATGAATCGCCGTTACTTTAGTGACTTTGCCACTTGAAAAATCATGATCATCCCCATCCCCATCATCTTCATCTTCATCTTCATCTTCATCTTTTTCTTCCTCTGGTTCAGGGGTTTTAGCTTCCACTAGAATGTTTAACATATTATTTCCTCCACCTAGAGACTGTCCTTCTTCTCCCGCTTGAATTGCCATATCGATAATTTGACTGGGTAGATGAGGGGGAAGAATATAGGCTTTTTGTAGTTGCTGATTAATTTGTTTAGAGAGATGATTGAGAATCTCGATACAGTTTTTTTCCAGCACTCGACAACAATAAAGTAAAATATCGGGGTTATTAATCTCTCCAGTTGCGGCTAGATTTTCCCGTTTGTCTAGAAAAAGTTTCAAGAAATCGGGGGTGTTAACTGTCTCTGCTGGACTTTTAGAGAATCCTACCCCTGAAAATGCCCCTCGCTCGAAGCCCTGCTCGCCCAATTGCTGTAAACTGGCTTTAGCCTCTTGTCCTAGAGTTTTGATCTCCTCTTGTAGTTTCTGACGATTGCTGTGGGAAAGGGACAGAAATTCCCCCCCATAGTAACGGGTACAGATATAATACACTGCCCCGATCGCCTGTTTATAGAGAGATTCACCGAGTAAATCAAGATAAATTCGGTATTTTTCTCGCATTCTTTCGGCTAAATTTGCCACTTCCGTTTCTATGTTCTTTAAATCTTGTTGTAGCTTGTTCAGTCTTCCAGTCATAGAAATTTTACCGAGGGAGAAGTTAGCGATCGGCGAATTCTATTATAGCGACTCACTGTCAGCTATAGCACCCTGACATGGGGGAGATGCTCAGACTCGATCGATTGTCAGTTATTTTCGCGATTAAGTAAGTAGTTATAATTAAATTGAAGATAGATTTTGCCTCTGATCCCCCCTGCCCCCCTTGATAAGGCTGTCCTTTAGTCACATCTTTCTTAACATTTCAAACCTTTGTAGCACAAGGCTTTCAAGACTCGGTTAACAATTTGTAATATTCCTTGTTGACACCCTTACTGACAAAGAAAAAACTGAAATCAAGTCAGGATAAGGGTT